>RFPJ01000144.1 GCA_009926145.1 Bacteroidota bacterium | reverse complement strand
GAGTTATTGGATCAACTCATTGAAACCGCGCTCGAAAACCATCAACAGAAAAATGGGAGAATCCTGAGCTACGACACCAACTTGTTAAGTGAGAAAGCGGCATCTGGAATTAAAGGACTCAAAGGAGTGAAGTAAGCATGAATTGCGCCCTCATTACTCATCCAACAAAATACGAGGTACATGAGGTACTACAGAAAACCCTGGAGTGGGCGACCACATCAAAGGTAAGCTGTTATATGGCGGAAAGTACCGCTAATGCCCTAAGTATTGAAGCCTCAGAAGCTTTACACTTTACACCAAATGATGAACAGGCCATTGATCAAGCCGATGTTCTCATCGTAATTGGTGGAGATGGAACCATGCTTTACGCTGCCAGACTGGCCAGAGGATTGGAAAAACCCATTTTAGGTATCAATAGTGGTCGATTAGGATTTATGAATGACGTCTCCATCGAGGAAATGCACTCCGCTTTAGAAGCATTAATCAAGAAAGATTATGAATTAGACTATCGTCACTTTCTTGAGGCCGTGGATGAACAAGGTCATGTATATTATGCTTTAAACGAGTGTCTATTTACTCGACGCGACTCCAGCTCCATGGTAAATATTGAAGCATTTTACGACGGGCAGCGAATTAATACCTATTGGTCTGATGGACTCATCGTAGCTTCGCCTACTGGTTCAACGGCCTATAATCTATCTGCAGGAGGACCAATTGTAATGCCAGGATCGGGAGTTTTAGTGGTAACCCCAGTAAATCCACATACCCTAACTACGAGACCCTTGGTCCTGTCTTCAAATAAAGAATTGAGTATCTCCATTCCCGATGCGGAACCCTCCGTCATATTCTCTTGTGATGGTGTAGTTGAACCCGTTAATGACTATCCCTTTGTGATTCGGATAAAAAAATCGACTTCTCGAATACCCCTCGTTCGGTTATCTCATCACAGTTATTTTGATACCCTTAGGAAAAAATTGATGTGGGGACAAGATTCGCGGCGTTTGTGATCTTTAAAGTTTATGATCTCTAAATAAGACTTTTCCCACCATCTTAAGGTCGATAATAGCTCTATCAACGCCCACAATTTTTCAGCTTAGGGTGCTAAAAATTTGTAATTTATAGGCTGAAATAAATACCGCTAATCCCAACATAAAAAACCAATAGTGAGATGAAAGTTACCGTTGTAGGAGCCGGAGGAAATGTAGGATCTACCGTAGCACTAAGTGTTGCTCAAAGAGATTTTGCCAAAGAAGTTATCGCGCTAGATTTAGAGCGCACACAAGACGATAAAACCTTTTACCCATCCAAAGGACGTGCTTTGGATCAGTGGGAAGCATCACCCATTCATCTATTCGATACTCGGGTAAAAGGAACTACCGATTATGCCGATACAGCAGGTTCTGATGTTTGTGTTATTACAGCGGGAGTCCCTAGAAGGCCCGGAATGAGCCGAGATGACTTATTGGGAATTAACGCCAATATCGTTCGTAGTGTAACTCAAGAACTGGTTCGTTATTCCCCAGAGACCATTCTTATTATTGTTTCCAACCCATTGGATGTAATGGTTCAAGTGGCTAAAGATGCTTCTGGATTACCTTATGAAAAAGTAATGGGAATGGCGGGTATTTTGGATACGGCTCGTTATCGTGCCTTCATTGCCGAAGAATTAGATGTTTCACCAAAAGACATTCAAGCGCTACTTATGGGAGGTCATGGCGATACCATGGTGCCACTTCCAAGATTTACTACCCTATCCGGTATGCCCATTACCCATTTCATTACAGAGGAACGACTAGACGAAATAGTAGATCGCGCTAAAAAAGGTGGAGGGGAAATCGTAGGACTTATGGGAACCTCTGCTTGGTATGCTCCTGGTGCGGCGGCGGCTCAAATGGTTGAAGCTATTTTGCTTGATCAAAATAGAATTTTCCCCGTCTGTGCTCATATCGATGGTCAGTATGGAGTTGAAGATTTATACATAGGAGTACCTGTAAAACTAGGAAAAGGCGGAATTAAAGAAGTTATTGAGGTTGAATTAACCGAAAAAGAAACCGAACTTCTACATGCATCAGCCAAAGCCGTTCGCGGTACTTTGGATGAGTTTAAAGCACTTATGAACAAAAAATAACGAGGACTAAGGTTCTCACTACTTGCTTTAATCCCACTGCCTTAGGTAGTGGGATTTTTTTTGTTCCAATATCCAAATAGACTGGTTTGGATACTTATTACTCCAAGTACACTCATTAAAAATATACCAACGGTTAACCAAAAATTAAGGCCTTCCTCATATACGTGCCCTTGGTTAATAAGCAGGACAAGCCCTAGTGATAAGATCATCGTAAGTATATTTCGAACCATATTATAAGGTATAAACATGGCCTGTTGAGAATATCTATAAAGTAAAAAAGCCATAACCCCATAACTTCCGAGAGTGGCCAACGCCGCTCCCTCCATGCCCAGGGTTCGGATGAGTAAGAGATTTAAAACAATAGTAACCATCGCGCCAACACCAGTTATCTGAGCCAAGCGTTTCGTTTTTTCTTTAATAAATA
>RFPJ01000143.1 GCA_009926145.1 Bacteroidota bacterium | reverse complement strand
ATACAGGTGGCAATGTCTACTACTATGGTCAAGCACATACCTACCGTAGTTTAGAGCAGATTGACATCAATCGATTTGGATTACTCCATACAGGTATGTTAGGCGATGTCGTACTCGGTAGCTATCTACAAAAAAGCCATAATCCCAGCCAGTTTCCTGCATACAGTGGCGCAAGTTCCACCCGCTTCTTTCACAAATTAACTGAACTTGGGTTTTCTTCCCAATATCCCAATGAAGAACACCATAAAATGATGTTAAGAGGTCTCTATGGCATGAATATGGGCTTACTGTCTGTATATAATAAAACTGAAAGCTATTCTCCTTTTACTGATCTAGATTTCTTTGATTTTTGTCTGCAAATCCCTTTGAATCTTAGGGCCAATCATCGTTTATATCTTTACTGGATGAAAACGTATTATCCTGGTTCCACGGAATATATTTGGGAAAAGACTAGAGCAAAAGTAACCGCTAAAAATATAACCATTGGCCATAAATCCATGCCATTGAATACATGGTTGTGGAAAGTCTATGAGAAAATTCGATTCCGAAGTAGCACTGCAAATCCTAGTTTTATGACACCAATCGATTATTGGTTGCAAACTGAAATCAAGTTGCAAAATGAACTCGATCATTATGCCCTAGAGCTAATTCCTGCTATTACAACAGAAAATGATCTGCAAAATACACTCCGTCAACTATATCTCGAAGGTAATGGAGTAGAAAAAGTACAAGCATTAACCGTTTTGGCTGCCGCAAAGCGTTATACCATTTAAAGGCTTAGTAAATGAAGATTGAAGTTTGCGTAAACAGTTTTCAATCCGCTAAAATAGCCCAAGAATTAGGCGCGTTTCGGGTTGAACTTTGCCAAGATCTACGCTTAGACGGCTTAACACCTCGAGAGGAGCTGCTCGAACAAGTGACCCAAAAACTTGAGATACCAGTACATGTACTTATACGTCCTCGCCCGGGTGATTTTCATTACACTACAGCTGAATTAAAACTCATAGAGCAAGAGATAGAATTTGCCAAATCGTTTCCAGTATCGGGCATTGTAGTAGGGTATCTTAGCCCAGATTTTCGACCAGATTCTCTCCTTTTAAAAGAATGGCGGGATCAATGTGCCAATCTCGAACTTACCTTTCACAGAGCCTTCGATCATGTTTCCGACCCGGTTTCTGCCCTTGAAAAGCTTGTTGATGCAGGCTTCGACAGGATTCTAAGTTCAGGACAAGCCTCAAATGCACTGTTGGGAATTAACCCCCTTCAAAGCTGGCAATCCTATGTTGGCAATAGACTAGAAATCATGCCGGGGGGAGGGATTCATCACAAAAATGCGCACCATTTCTTGGAAAAAGGTTTCAAAACAATCCATCTGTCGGCCAAACATTTAGATACCCCTGCAGAAGTTGAACCAACCATAAACCCGATCATATTAGAGCATGTACTTTCCATTGGCAAATCACATGAATCATAGGTTGTTGATCTAATCAGAATTTTGCATTTAGCTAGTAATTGTTCATTTTGTTGATAGTTAGTCCTAAGCCAATCAATTTAAATGGCATCACTTATGCAACTTGACCGCATTTTTGGCCTCTTCTTCAACGACCGCCTCAAGAATAGACTTGAGTCTTGGGTCATTATTATTGCTTCGGTTGGTTTTTTCATCCACTTACTGCTTATCTACCTTTCAACCTATCTTGGTTGGATTCATATCACAGGCTTTGAAGAATATCTGAGAAACCCAATCTCTGCCGTTTATACCCCTTTCTCATTCATACTAGTGTATGAAGTATATCTTCTCATCTACTATCTGCCGCGTTCTTTTTCGATTTCTATCGGAAAACAATTCGAAATTATATCTCTTATTCTAATACGCCGAGTATTCAAAGATATTTCGAACATAAACATAGAGGAGCATGTGCTCTTTTCTTCCGAAAATCTTCCATTACTCTATGATATTCTTGGGATCCTAACACTTTTCTTCCTCATCTTCCTATACCGGTATTTCTTGTTGAAGCGCAAGGTCCATCAACCTTCAGAATCTCTTACCCAATTTAAGAACTACAAAAAGTTTTTATGCCTTTTACTGTTGCCTGTTTTTATTGGTCTGGCAAGCTATAGCTTCCTTCAATGGGTGGGTGACATTTATTCCATTGCTGTGGAAGGGCAGCAAAAACTCGTCGACTTTAACACCGTATTTTATCACGAATTCTTTGACGTGCTCATCATTGTCGATGTACTTATCCTGATGGCTTCCCTCAAGTTTACCGACCGTTATAGCCTTATCATTCGCAACACGGGCTTTGTTATTACCACCGTTTTACTCCGAGTATCCTTCAATTATGTTGGCTTAGAAAACATCTTGCTCATTATTGGAGCAACTATTTTTGGCGTATCTATTTTAGCTATTCAAATTCTCTACGACAAAATAGATTTGGGAGACAGCACCAAAGAAAGTTACGGGTACATGTAATCCAGTTAATACCTGAAGCATTACTCCAATTCAATTTCTGCAAAGACAGGCAAGTGATCTGAAGGATATCCAATCTCATTTCGATCCCCTAGGATGGCATGTTGTTCC
>RFPJ01000142.1 GCA_009926145.1 Bacteroidota bacterium | reverse complement strand
TTTCTTCACGTGTTCTTTTTGTGTAGACTACTCCATTTATCTCACCAGATTCTCCTACTTCTGCATCAGTACAGACTACTGTTTTTTGGTTATCAGCTAATGTAAATGTTTGAGCTTTTAGCGTGTTAAGTCCACTCACAGAAAAGTAAGCTACTAGAATAATGATTAATCTATTTTTCATAATAGGTTTATTTAAATTGTATTTGATTATTAAAAAAGGTTCTTCGGATTCACCCGAAAAACCTATCGATTCACTGTTAACTACTTATTGAAATGCTCACTTAGCACAAAAACACCGTCTTTAATTTGACCTACAGGGATTAAGATTTCATCCCAATGATCACCTGCCATATCCCAATATTTTGTATTTATTTCCGCGTAGTTTGGCACATGTGTTTCGAAACAAGTCTGAAAGTTAGCTTCCCAGGATGCTAAGTCTTCCCATGATTTGAACGCAGTAAGAGTCTCTACAGTAGGTCCAGATCCGCTGTAATGGGTAGAAGACCGAGATGCTTGAACATAACCACACTGTTCATAAGCGGGTTGTAATTCTTCCCAATAACCAATAAACGTATTCATATCTGCCCACTTTGGAGTATAGTAACTGTATACAATTACAAGTGGGTCTTCCCAATCACCGTTACCGAACCCATTTGTACGTAGGGTACGAATCTCATCATTATGACCTTCGAGAAAAAGGTTCCACCAAGTTCCTACCATAGAGCTGAATTCACCAGCAAGTGATGAATCAATACTTGCTAATGAATCCGCATGATTACGAATCGGAGTCCACATATCATCACTGTTTATATCTTCCACTGACTCATAGATATTGTACAGTGTAATTGAGTGCTTGCCTGCATATCTATGAGCTGCCATGTATTGCCCTACAAAAGTTCTTGAATCGGATTTAAGACTTATATCCATAATAGTTTTATGGCTTTGAATAAATCCTCCAATTTCATTAACTGGCACATCCAATGTTAACTTTTCAAACACCAAAACCTCAGCATTTTGTGCTTGAGTGCTGTTCGTTACAAATAACCCAAAAAGGATTACCAGTATGCTTTTGATTCTCATAACTCTACCTCTGTTTATTACTATGATTAAATTTTTATCTTGAATAATGGAGATTGATTACTCCGCAGCAGCTCTTGAATACTGCTGAACCCTCTCAACTTTACCATCTAGGTCAAAAAACCAGATTTCTGAGAGATTGGATTTCCAATTGGTACCGTCCTTATAATTAATCTCTGCTGTGGACATGACAATGACGCCAGATGCAGGATCCGTGTCTTCAATTTTAATCGGTATCATGGCCCAAGGACTCCAATTCTGTGATGTCCTTTGGGCAAAAATTCCCTCCCAATCATCTAATGAAATTGTGACACTAGACCCATCATTTCCTTCGAAAACCAATTCATCAGCGACATATTCTTTTACTTTTTCGGCATCTAAATTATTTGCGGCTTCAAACAAAGATTCTAACTTTTCAACCTCTCCTCTATTAGAAAAAACGAATCGCTTTCCTGTATTTGAGTTTTCCTCAAGTCCAATAAATTTTCCTCCGGCAGGTAAGCCGTGATCTGTAAATTCAGGGTTAGAGACTGGGCTAGACCACTGATTCCAACCCATAAGCTTATTATCAGCGTCTATACTGTAAATCTCGAATAGATTCACCCGCTCTTTAGATCCATTTTTCCAATTTCTATCTTCTCTCGACCAAGTAAGTACCATTTTTCGCTCATCTCCTTGTAAATGAACAGGAATCATGGCAAAAATATCCATATTTAAGCTACTCATCGATTCAAAATAAGCAGGCATACTCTCATCGCCCCAAGATTTGAAATCGTCATTATATAAAGCTCTCATAGATTCCCAGTCCTTAGCATTATAGGCATTGGTTGAAGTAGTCACGAGATCCATATATTGGTTATCTGCTAGTACGTAAGCATTACCAGCTAATTCATTTCCTTCATTTAACGGCTGAAAAACTCCTGCCGATTCTACCCCTTCGTAGGTAGTTACTTGTTTGCATGCCATAAATAATAGCATGAACACACTTATTCCATACATGATTTTTGTCGAAAACATAACTTCAAACTCCTTTTAGTAATTATTTATTAAAGTACCCCGCAAAATGTATTTAAACGGTAGTTGGGCAAAAATTTTTACCCATGCTGCTGCTTATTTTTTCAAACCCTTTTGTTAGCAGCTTATAACTCAACGAATCAGAGTATATTAAAGTGAAAGTACTAGCGATGTAACTAAGGTTACAGAAATGGATTTTTAATTAGTTATGAATAAATACATTACCTGAATGCATCGAGAAATGAGATCAATAAATTAAATTTGTTGAACTTAATTAATTCTCGAGCATAAAAGGCACTATACCATATTTGAAGCTAAAACCTGAAGTCACGTCTCCTTCAACCAGTCCAAACCATCCTCGATCATCCCAGACCGTACTTGACATATTTTCTTCTAACGCGGTTTGAACGACTGTTTTATAATAGTTTCGAACCAAATCGGTATTTCGGTCAGATTGACTTCCATTACGACCCACTCCAAATTCTCCGTAGTTAATGGGGACACCTAGTATCC
>RFPJ01000141.1 GCA_009926145.1 Bacteroidota bacterium | reverse complement strand
AGGCAAAGATGTGTGCTTTAATAAATAGCCTGATGCTCCAGCTTTTAGAGAGTCAAATATTTTGTGAGAATCATGATAGACAGTCAACATTATTATTTCGATATCAGGATATTTTTGCTGGATAATTTTCATTCCTTCTATCCCACTCATGCCAGGCAACTGTATATCCATTAATAAAACATTGGGATGTGGATAGGTCGTTAAATAGTCCAACATTTCCTCTACACTTTCCGTAGCTACTAGGCAGGACATATCTTCTTGCATGTCTAAATACCTCTGCATGAGTTGCCGAATCTTTTTGTTGTCTTCTATAATACCAACTTGTGCCATATACCTGTATTAGGGGTTTGCAAAGCTAATTACTTAAAGGAATCTGTATAGAGACAGAAAAACCTTTTTCATTATCTATGGTAAGTATTCCATTCATTCTTTGCGCTCGCATTTCCATGTTACGTAAGCCATGACCTGTTTTTTTTGCAGATTGGAGTTGAGATCCATTATCCCAAACCCTAGCCTCTAATTGATCTTGATTCAAACGCATGGAAATTTGGACTTGAGAACCATCGGAGTATTTAACCACGTTATTGAGAGCTTCTTTCATGATGAGATACAGATTTTCTCTGAGTTCAACCGGTATTTTGCGCTCCATGGGCAACCCTTCAAAATCATATGAGATTTTAAATTGTCTGGCTTCTAAAACGGCCAGGGCATAGTCTTGGACACGATCGGTAAGATCTCCCAAAGAATCATTCCTAGCATCGATTGACCATACGATATCATCTAAACTACCCACAATTTTTCGACACTGTTGGCCTATTTGACCCAGCGATTCTTTTAGTTCGTTCTGTAGGTTTCCCGCCAATAAAAAGTCGGATTGAAGTGCAATTTCCGTCAAACTACTTCCTACATCATCGTGTAAATCACTAGCAATACGCACTCTCATTCGTTCCATATTTATTGGAATATGAGGTGGCAAGCTGCTCATTGTCTGACCTCAATTTTGGTGCACCAGAAATGAGTATCTCAGAAATATCTATGGTAGGTGGCACTTCATTACCTCGGTAAACATTCGGGTTGAACCTAGATAGTCCTTCTACGCTTCCCAACCAGAATTCCCCTTCACTGTCCTCAAAAAAAGCTCCTAAGTTCATTTCGTTACTTATCAATCCCTCTTCTCTGGTTATGGATATGACACTTTTTGTCTGATCATTATACCTAATCAAACCCCCATTACTACCTATCCAAAATTCGATAAATTGGGTAATCCCTCCTCCAGCCCCCACACCTTAAAATTTCCATCTTTTTGTATTTCAATCAAGCCCATATAGCTAGCCACCCACTGGCGGCCAGATCGATCTTTGATACTCTTTAATATAGTGTTAGAGGGCCATTGCGACAGGTCGGTATTGTAACGCTCATATACCCATGTTTCGGCATTATATAATTGAGTGTAGCTCACTTTTATTAAGCCATCATCATAGGTACTTAACCACATATGATCATCTTCCCATCGGATGTGACGAATTTTTCTGAATGGAAATAATTCTTCTTGGATGGTAACCACTTGGTCATTCTCTATGTAGGCTAAGGCATCTCTCATACCTATCCAAATTCGCCCATTCGGGTCGGTATTTAAGTGATATACCCGTAAATCGGGTAAGCCCTCCAGTGGAGTCCATATCCCTGATTCTGTTGAGACATCGCGCCTAGTAGGACATAACTGCTCTAATGCTACTTTTTGAACCCCCCCACCATAACTCCCAATCCAAATTTGGCCGAGAGAATCTTCCAAAATACTGGTGACCAGATTATTGGTTAAGGTATTTGATATGTCATAATTAATAACATACTCACCAAGAAAAATATTAGCCCCACCACCATAAGTACCTACCCAAAGAATACCTTCACGGTCGAAAAACAAGTGATTGATGAGGTTGTTAGACAAGCCTTGCTCGGTTCTATAGCTAATTACATTCTCTTCTTTTACATGATGTAAGCCATCCTCGGTACCCAACCATAGACTATTATCCAAATCAAGGGCTAAGGATTCTATGCGCAGAGATAGCACTTCAAGCGGCAGGTCATAATATTTAATTTGGCCCTCTTCATAAAAGTACAAACCTTCTCGCGTCCCAATCCAAATTCGACCATTTTGTTCATCATAGAGCGCATCTCGAACACGTAAACTTGTCGTTAGCGTTAAAATTTCTTCCGTATCTCCTGACATCTTAAAAACTCCGGTACGGCTGAACATAAAGTAGTCATCGTGTATGGCTAAAACTTTCCTAATGGGCTCATTGGCTGTGCTAGATGGTAGATTAACGGGAATTAGTCCTGTGGCTTGGGTCCAATAGTAAAGACCGGAGCGCTCGGTTCCAATCCAAATACGACCATTGCTATCTTCTGAGATAGATTCAATACCTTCGTTGGATAAAGGGGCAAGATCTGGCATGGCAGCCATTTGGCTTTCGAGCATCGCGATTCCGTTTCCAAAGAAGCCCAGGTATGCCTCGGGAGTGATCTCGCGAAGGTTCAGGCCGCGCGATGACAGAATTGCAGCATCCGAAACGGCGCCCGCGTATGCGTTCACATCATCACGCAAGAAGGCC
>RFPJ01000015.1 GCA_009926145.1 Bacteroidota bacterium | reverse complement strand
CTCTACAGTCTGAGAAACTCTAAAACCTTGTTCATCGGTAACCTCGCCTGCGAGTACCCGTTCATTATAATCGGCAGTTCTAGGGTCTAAAAGAGGGCTGTTATAGGCCGATGAGAATAAAATCCCCACCAACAACAAGCCAAAACCGACGTGGGTAGTCGTTCCACCGATGAGCTTGGGCTGCTTCATAGCAAGTCGTATGAGGACCCATAGGTTACCCGTGATAGCGAAGAAACCAGCAAATAGATAAATCATGTAATAAAAGTTCCTCACATCATAAATCAAAATTGCAAGTATAGACACGAAAGAAGTAACCATTAAGGGCTGTATAAGTGCTGTAGATAATGATTCAGAGTCATGTTTTTGCCAAAATAGCATCTGCCCAATGACGGTCATTAGAGCCATAACAATTGCAATGGGCATACTCCAGTCATTATAAAAACTAATTTCTGGTGGGGTTGGATTTTCATTGAACAATAAGCCAATAATTGGAGAGCTTGTACCCAAAATTATCACAGCTCCTAGTATAAAGAGCGCCATGGCACCAGAAACCGTCATGAATTCTCGAGTCAACACACCATGCTCTTGATCCGGGCTAGGTAGCTCTTTGTATCGATAGAAAAACATACCCAAACCAGCAATGATCACCACTAACATGAAAACCAAAAGCTGATTATAAAGACCTAAATCAACAAAACTGTGAACAGAGGAATCGGCCAATATACCCGATCTAGTGAGAAATGTTTCATATACTATGGCTATATAAGCAAGAATAGCGAACAACAGGGAAGATTTTTGAGCTACGGCACTCTTGCGTTGAATAATCATGGTGTGAATACCTGCCGTTCCAATTAACCATGGCACCAAAGAGGCATTTTCTACTGGATCCCAAGCCCAAAATCCACCAAAGCTCAGGGTAATGTAAGCCCAGTATCCTCCTAGAAAAATAGCGGTAAGCAAGGCTAAATTAGCACCCAACGTCCAAGGTAGTGCAGGACTTACCCACTCATTATATTTTCGCTTCCAGAGTGCTGCCATTGCAAAACAATAGGGAATGGTCATCATCGCAAATCCTATGAATAGAACAGGTGGATGAATCATCATCCAAGGACTTTTAAGTAAATCATTGAGCCCAGACCCATCAGCGGGCACAAAATCAGGATTGGCCTGAATGAATGGAGCATCTGGCATCTCTTCAGCTATGGTTCTAAATGGGGATGCTCCTAAATTAAAGGTATCCCATTTCCAACCCAGAATCATGGATATTAGAAAGACTTGAGTTAAGACTAAAAAGAACATCACCGGTGCTCGGTAGGGATCTCTGGTCCACTTGATAAGCATGAATCCACTTATCCATGAAAAGAGAATCCACAACATAAAGCTACCTTCTTGTCCTCCATAAAATGCGGACCAAAGATATTTAGGTGCTAAATCAAGGCTGGTATAATTGAATACGTAGTAGTACTGGAATTGATGATCAAAAATAAGCTTTACCAGTACAACAGAAGCCATGAGTAAGAACAAGCCTTTTAAGGTGAAAAAGACATGAGCCCACTTAATTTTTTTGATATCATCTTCTCGTGCTGCTAGGCCATAAAAAACCAAGCTTACCATTGCACTCACAAATGAAGCATTTATGAGCCACTTTCCAATAATTCCTTCCATGGCTACTTACCTTGAATTCCTGCAGCTACAGGCTGAGCACCATAGCTCTCGGCATCCGTTGCGTTATATTTGGAAGGACATTTCATGAGCATTTCATTGGCATAAAATACATCATTTCGCATTTCACCAATGACAACAAGACGATCTGCTTGTTCAAAATTATTCGGTTTGGGCTTGCTGTAAATCACCTTTTTCACTTCGCCAGATTCATCTTTCATGTAAAAACTGAACTGCATGGTTTCTCTAGAAAACCCATAGTCCCGTTCCGATTCCCACGTACCAGGTACATGCGCACTTTTCATAGTTTCAGCTTTTTCAAAATCAGTATACGTACTTATGCTTTCTCCAAAGTTATAAAGTAAAAGGGAGGTAAAAGCAATAATGGCAATGATTCCAAGAATTAATTTAGGCTTCATCTGAAGAATAGTTTTGATGGTTTTCGAGCATAGATAATTTCTTATCTATACGGGTCAAATATACAATAAGTACGGTCCATATGATTAATGTTACTCCCAGAACCACAAAAATAAGGTTATTGGAACTCATAAATGAAGCAAAGAAGCTTTCGGTTTCAAGTGAATTGGCCATCCACTTGTCTGAATAGGCTTGGCTCAGCGTATCCAAAACAACCGATGAATCTTGAACTTGTAAGAGTATTAGTGATAGGAAGAATAACATCATCAAGAATTAACTAATAATTGAACCTTGTTCTGCTATATATCGAACGCGATTTGCTCGGTAAGTTATGTCGTATACCCAATATGAAAGGGCTATAAATCCTATCATGGCTGGATATAAGATAAACCTAAGTTCAGCTGCCGTAATTTCAGAAAATGCAGGATTGCCATCTGCTCCGGGGTGTAAACTAGTCAATTGCCTTGGTACTACATAAAGTAAAAATGGGATAGTCGTAACTGCAAAAATATTGTATACTGCTGCTATTCGTGCTCGTTTTTTCTGATCATCAAATGCGGAGCGTAACATAAAATACGCTACATAAATCATGAGTGCTAAAGCTGCTAAATTCATTTTTGGCTCTGCAAAGGTCCACCATGTCCCCCAAGTAAATCTTGCCCAAAGTGATCCAGTAAGCAATCCACATACACCAAATATAATTCCAGTCTTTGCAGAAGCTTCTGCTTTCACATCATACAACCAGCCAGGTTCTCTTAAGTATTGTATACTATAAAACAGACTAATCAGAAACATCGTATACATGGCCATCCACATTGGAACATGAAAGAAGATGTTCCGAGCCGTTTGTTCCAGAATAGGGATAAAAGGAATTGTTATGAGAAAGCCTCCCATAATCACAACACTCATCCAAACTATAATGAGATATTTCCAAGCTTTCACAAGAGCAGATTTGGGTTAATTTTGAAGAAGTAATATACAAAACCCCAGTTTATTCTGCTTTAAAATAGGTTAAAATATGTGCAAAATACTCAACCTTGTCTACCATTTATATATAAAGGTAAATCTAAGACTCACATCCCTCCTCCAAGTGTTTAAGACCTCATCATTTAGAAAGATTGTCTTGGTTAGACCTTCTACCTCAAAGGGCTCTGAATACATTCGTCGTTCAAATCTCGTGCCTAGTGCGACGCGCTTAGACAATGGTTTCACAAAGCCAATAAAATATTGATACGAGAAGAGCTGGTTGTATGCTGAGTAGTTCTTGGTATCGATAATCAATGTTGACTCAATTCGTTTCCCTATACCTACCCCGCCATAAAGATGAGAAGAATAACCAGTGTTAATCCAACTTTTTTTCAGAATCGTCCCATAAAAAATTTCGCCCGTCCACATCCTCGATGATAAAGTAAGTTTGTCATACATCAAGCTTAGTGATATTGGGCTTGTGTAAAACGAACTAATATCTCCTTCAAATGCCAACCCAACACCAATTCTGTTTGTAAGCATATACTGTAAGCTCATCTTACTGGTTAATCGAAATGTTCTTTGATCTGGAAAATTCTCTTTACCTAACACAACAACTCCATAACGCCCCATTAATGAAACTTCAGAGAACACATCTCCTTTACTCAACCATTGATCCGTGTATACTCCCAAGGTATCTAATTCATTAATTGTGTTTTTATAAATCATTGTTTCAGGTTCAGCAAATGCCAATCTTGATAGTACAAAAACCCAAAACAGCCCTATTGGTAATCTAGCCATCATTTCTTTCTACCTCCCAATGTTACTCCTAAGCTTAACTGATAGGTGAGAATATGGCCTCTTCGACCAAAACCCCATCTAGGTCCAAATTCTAGATTTAAACCACTTCTATCTTCATCTAGGAACATCCACCCAACCTGACTTCCCATCTCCAATTCAAAGGTCTTAAACCTAAGTGGATCTATATAGAGTATACTATTGTTCCAAGTGAGCCCAGATTTCGCCTGTATATAACCAAAGCCAAAGCTCGTTTCCTTCGTATCACGCCTAACTATGACCGCAGCATAGGGAGAACTGACATTAAATTTCAGATCGGAATACCCTCGATAGGCTGCACTAAAACCTAATTGATATCCAAAATTCCATCGAGATCTGAAAGTATTCATACGCTGATAATTCAATTCTAAAAACCTTGTCTCTTGTAAATAGAGCTCACCTAATTCATTGTAATTTACAAGTGGCATAAATTGGGATTCCAAGAGAGCATTAAAGGATGAATAGACGTATTTGTCAGATTTGACTTCATGATTTGAGTGCTTCTGAGCAAACAGATTTGTATTGAAAACGGTCAATAGCCCAATACAACAACACAATATGGGCGCTTTAAACCTTTGATTTAGTTTGATTTTTGTATGCATACCTTACCCCTTTTCTAATTGTGATTAAATTCCAAGAACCTGCAAAAGAGAGTCCAGATTATAGTTTCTTTGAAGTTCTATTTTAACGGTGCGATACACCGCTGTACTACCACTAAAATTGCCTATGGCTCCCCTCCCCAAATTCATAGAATCCGCACTGAAACCCTTAAATTCTATATTTGAATCCAATAGAAGGTGGGTGTGGTCATGAAGGTCTACACGATCCGTGATATCATAGATGTACTGCAGTGAAACCGTATCTTCTAAAGCGACACTATTGATTAATGGATAGAGATACGATCCTATGTCTTTATTATGGAATGAAATGCGAAAATAAGTTTCAGCATCATAGATTACTTGATCTCTCCTTATCAAGTCCATCATATATCGAAAGGTAGAGACAACACCCATCCTCATATCTCCAATATAGTTGAAACGCGCGCCCTGCCTGGCATGATTACCTGCGTAGGAATAAGGCATGTGATCTGTTGTTGCAACGTCAAATATCAAATGATCATAATTGGTATTTAGTTGTTCAACACCGATAAATGCACCTTTTGGAGGATAATAGGTGGAGCTTCTAAGTTCATCAAGACCCCAATCCATGGCCTCACCTGTGCCGTAAAATTCAAGCGAACTGTTCATAGTGAAGGTCTCGGGAAAATAGACATCAAATTCTTCCGGCAGAGTAGTCTGTGATTCATAAACTCTACCATCGGACATAGTGACCTCTAACCGATAGCTCGCCCCACTTCTTAGTGATAATCTGCGGTTAAAGTCTAAATAAACACCATTTTCAGTATGCTGAAAGTAAACCCGTTGCTCATCAGCGTGCCCCAATGGACCCGAGATGATGACTTCTGCACCACCATCGGGTCTATATTCAAGGTGTAATTCGTTGAAAAGTTTAATTACCGATGAATGCATGGTGGGCTTGTAGAGGGGATATAAATCCTTAATAGGCTCATATTCTTCAAGGCTATTTGCTGAATTAACCCATCCAATAACTACTTCTGGATAATGCAACAAAGTATCCGGTGAAGCCTCAATTTGACCCATAATAAAGGGGGTATTTCTCTCGAGACCTATCCATTCCCATTCTTCTTGTACAGGAGCTTGATAACACCCCAATCCATATAACCCAAACAGACCAATCCATATCCAAACTGATAACCCTTTCATAACCCACCTTTTTATATATTTTATTAATCGATAATACCTGAAAAGCCATACTCAGCAGTACGACCGTTTTGTGCAACCACTCGGGTAACGTATTCTCTACCCAGAATATTTTGAGTGGTTTTTGAGTTGATCTGATGAACACCCGTATTTACAAGTACATCATCGCTACTCCCAAAAAGATGGGTCATGTTGGTAAATCTGCGTTCAATTTCCTCAACTTTCTGCAATTCTAGATTAAATGACTTAAGTAATTTTGTAAAGGATGTAGAACCAACTCTTCTTCGACTAAAGTGAGTATACATGTTATCATCATCCACTAATACCAGTTCCCAATTTCCAAAAACCTGTGAAAAATTAATCAGTGGAAAGTAATCGACATAACTTGGGTAGTGCTGTTGATTATTTGGATTCCCTAGAGTTTGATACCTTATGATGTTTTTAAAGGTGTAGCGACGGTTTTTGTAATTAATATCAGGCACCTTATAATATCTATAGAAAGGAAAATACTTGTCAGCGCCTTCAATAATAGTGTTGTATGACCACCCATAAATTGGATTATAACTATATACTCGATCAAAGCGATAACGATGGCGAAGTGGAAAAGTACGATCATCTGCAGCGTCCATGAACATTTGTAATTCGGCAAGTCCATCTCCATCACCTGTAAAAGGTAGTCGTAGACTTTTAAGAACGAGATATAGTGAATTAGGCTGGTATCGACCCGGATCCATTCCTCGCCCAAAATTAGTCTTCGGTGTTTGTTTGGTTGCCCATTCACCTTGCTCTGATGCATGAGATTCCTCAGATTCCGTTTCTTCCATACACGCTTGATAATCTTCAAGCTTTGTAATAGTCTCACAACCATTTTCAACTACAGAAATAGCATCCAACATAATCAATTTTCCACTGCTTGCAACGGCAAACGCATGATCATCTATTTGATTCCATAGCAAACCATCCTTGTTGAATACGAGCGTAATCTCATCATTAGAGTTCTCCAAGGATTGAGCTTGAACCTTAATTGGCCATTCTTCTACCCCATCACTGTTCGTGTTGGCATAAAAACGATCTGGACTCATGAAGGAATAATAACTCTCATACTGTTTTTTATGACGGGTATGCCATTCTCTATTACTATTTGATTGGCTTTGAGGTTCACCTCCATACATCGTCATAGCCATGACAAAATCTTGGGAGGTATCTTCGGCATGTAAAATTCGAATACGTGTGGGAGTGTTCGCCTGACGACTACTTGGTTTATGTGGCATGGATTCAAGCAACATCAAAGTTTCCATGCTTGATTCTATGTCGTCTTCTATACTGTAATTCTTGGCATTCCACTGTGACGCAGTGGCTACAATTTCAGCTCCATAGCTAGCGATGAGTTGAGACTCATAACTTCTCATAAAGTCTGAATTATAGAATTGTTCGGCTTGTAATTCGATTATATCGCCAGCCCACAAGTCTGTGTCTTCAGATGATTTTGGATGGTTGATATTTGCGGGTTCTGTACTTGTTTCACATGCCCCCGTGAATAAGGCGCTGAATGCGACAAATGCACATATTACATATGTTTTTGGATGATTCATTGAAATCCTCTCTTGACTTAATTTTGGTTAGTTTTAGTAATTACCTATAGAGTTGGTGAGTAACTCACCTTCGCTTACAAGTTATTACGACTAAGAGAGAACACAGCGGTACAATACTTTCTAGTTAGCAAAGAAAATACGTACTAATACGAACAAATAGGGTTTAGAAGCGGAAGCATGGATGAGAACAATCATCCAAATTAATTAGGCATCCACCGCGGGTTCCAACACCGAATTAACCCAATGCTTCTCCCAATTTGCTACTGTAAATAGCCAGATGGAACCTGCAATGATTAATCCGATGGCAAAATATGCGATAAGCTCTTGTAGCTCGAATAGCTTCCATTCAAGGAGCAGAGAAGCAATCATGACCGAAATTGAATTCCCCAGAGTGAATAACAACCATTCGGTACTGAAAACACGACCTCTGAATGTATCTTTAGATCTTTTTTGAAGGAGTACCGTGGAGGTTACCCAATTCGCCCCAGAAGCAGCATGTGCGAGTAATACAAAAACGAACATCATCCACCATAGTTGCGTCAAGCCAACGACTAAATACATCGCACCTGATAAGGCAATACTCGCCCCCATCAATCGGACCCAATACCTTTCATCTGTAAAATGTTTACGAGCTATGACCGGACCAATACCTGTACCTATGCCCCTGGCAGCATATAACAGACCTAAGCCAATACTACCCATCTGAAGTACATCTTCGCTTATAAGTACCAACATATATACCAATCCACCTAAAAAGATGGTTGAAGTCGCCTTAGCTACGGCAGGTCGTAAGATTTGAGTATTGTCTTTTAGATAACGTGCCCCCATTACAATGTCCTTGCCGATATTCTGTTTTAAATCCAACCAGAGAGATTTTGGTTTCATCTTAGATGGAAGAACCCCTACTTTTTCAACCCGTCCATCTATGGATTCACCTCCATTCAAACCGAATGCATCAGAATCTTCTGATTCCTGTGGAATGATAGCGCGATAGATGAACCAAGCCGAAACCACATAGGTTAATGCATCTAAGATAAACACCCCTTCCACTCCTATCCACTCCGTAGCAAAACCACCGATAGCCATGCCAGTTGTAAAAATAATGCTCCAAGTTGCCGTGGATATGATATTGGCATCCACCAGACGTTCAGTCGGGGTCACATTGGGTATAGAAGCTGTTTTCGCTGGTTCAAAAACCGCAGATAGTATCATCTGAAATGCAGTTAGAACATAAGCGAGCCATAGCAAACTCTCTTGTTGTACCAATAAAATTAACAGCAGACTCACGGCCCTACCGATATCACAGGCGATCATCAGTTTCCGACGATTGAATCGATCGGTCAAAAAGCCAGCAACGGGAGAGAACAGTGCCAAACTTAACATCTTTACGATAATGATGAGCCCCAATAAAAATTCCGAATCCGAAAAGCGTTGCACCAAAGCATAAAGAGCTAACAGTCCAAACCAATCCCCAAAGTTAGATATAGCCTGAGCTATCCAAAGACGCCTAAACGATGGGTAATCCCTTATTAACTGAACAAAGGGCGCCCATGAATCCTTCATAGTATTCTTAGTGGCAGGTGCTTGTGGCATTATTTAGGACACCCCCGTTGAGCCAAAACCCTGCTCTCCCCTTGTCGTTTCATCCAATTCTTGTACCTGAATAAGTTGGGCCTGATGAACTTTTTGAACCACCATTTGGGCCATGCGATCTCCATGCTGAACCGTAAATGCTTCTTGCCCATGATTAATTGCAATGAGATGTAATTCTCCGCGAAAATCAGCATCGATGGTTCCAGGACTATTGAGCATCGTGATCCCATGTTTAATCGCTAACCCACTTCTTGGTCGAATCTGCACTTCATAACCCTCAGGTATGGCTAATTTCAAACCGGTGGGCAACAAGGCTCGCTGGCCAGGCAATATGGTGAGAGGGCTCTCCAATGCCACACGAAGGTCCATTCCAGCGGCAGACCCGCTCTCGTAGCTTGGTAAGGGTAAATCCTTTGCGTGGGCTAGTTGAATACAAGAAATATTGAGTGAAGATGACATAAAAGATACTATCGCTTAATTAGGAGTAATACTTGGGGTTCTTCTATATTCTACTAATTTCACTACGGCACTTCCCAGAAACATTTTCACTCTTGCTTCCAATGGAACTCGTAGATCATCATTCAGAAAAAAAGCATCGAACCGGCCACTAAAACCGAAAGGTCCAGCAATATCTATGGTAGTACCTGAAGTTTTCAGGGTCGTTACAGCCGCGTCAAAAGCTTCGTATTCGCGTTGTTCGGTTGTCCCAGTATGATTAAAATCTAAAAAACCTAGCTTCTTACTCACAAACACGGGCAATTGAGTTTGGGATTGAGACCCTGCAAATAAGCGAGAATACACAAAAACCACATGCCCGGCCGTTGCGGGCTCAAAAAGATCCAATTCACCCTCTGTGTCATCCTCTTCTTTATAATACACGAAGTCGCGCTCCCGATCAAAAGAGTAAACGATTTCTTTGGGTTTCTCTTCATCCCAATTATCTTTCCAAAACAAACTGGTAACCGGCAAACCATCCTGATTGAGACGGAAAAAACTATGAAATTCGTCTCGTTCGTAACCAATAAGTGGTAAACGTTCATTTGAAATCATCCGAGTCACTAAATGATGATGCATCTGCCCATCGTAAAGTGTATCCGGCATCATAAAGACCTCCACCCATCCCAAAGTGAAAAATCCATAACTCACCTCATAACGAAACCACTCTTGAGCATTAAGAATATCCGGGACCGTTGGCTGCTGTGCTATGGCAGGCCTCCAACTTATACTCAGGAGTATGACGAAACACCCAAGCCGGTTCATCGCTCTTTTTTTTCGGGTTGAAAGGGCCATTCCTCAGCTCAACAATTCATGCTCATGTGCAAAACTCTCAAACGCCTGCTCGTCATACCCCACCAAAACCGATTCCTCCAATACCAGAATTGGCCGCTTTAACATATTCTGGTGAGTATGAGCCAACTCAAGCAATTCGGCCTCGGATGGTTGCATCTCTTTGATTCCTAATTTCCGATACGTAGTGCCTCGATTGTTGACCAACACATCCAGGCCAACTTTGTGGGCGAGCTCACTTAGTTCGTCCTTCGAGAGAGGTTCCTTTTTAACATTGATAAATTCATAGGAGATTCCTTTATCATCTAACCAAGAACGTGTATCTTTAATTTTATTACAGTTGGGTATGCCGATAAGATGTAACATGACAGGCGTAAAATTCGGTTGTTATCAATTGTCTAAAACATACGGGTTGAAAAATCCAAAACCCATAGCTGAAAACAAGAACCATTGAAATTCGTGAAGCGTTTACTTCTATTTACTTTTTTTCTAATCCATTCTCTGTTTGGATATAATTGTACGCAGGATGATGCACAGCAACAATTTGAAGCGGAAGCCTATCAACCAGCTTCTGGATACACCAAAACAGATCTCCAGCAAAATATTCTGGAAGCAGATAAACAAGATTGGAGAGTTTCTCCATTTTATGAAGGATTGTTGCAGGTACTTCCCCTCTTTCCGAATCCCATAAACTATGGGGGGACCGCCTACATTGAATTGACCCTAAATGGCGCACCGATACAATCGTACTTAGAATTGGGATATCTCAACTTTAACCAGAGATGGGTTCCCCTTCAACAGGAAATAGTAAGCTCAGAATTCGAATTGGTAACCTTTGTTATTGATACCCGAAACTTTGGTAGTAATGCCGAATTAGCTAGAGGGTTACATCGATTGCTATTGTACGACGGAAATCAGCGTTTAATCACTTTTGGGGATATCCTGATCCAATAAGGCACCGAGTCTATGCGAAAACTTTACCCATCGGAAAAGTTGATCCTTTCCCGCTTAATATTTCCTGAACCCTACGATGTACTTCTCGATGAAACCGGACTTCCTGCTGGAGCTTTACGAGATGATTTAATTACCCTAATTAATTTTCGACTTATAGAAGTTTGGCAAACAGAAGCAGTGGAAATTAATAGAGCAACTTCTTATGATTCAGACCATATTGAGTCCTATACCTTCCGAGCTACAGCCACGGGATTGAAAAAGATGCGAAACGAATAATTTATATGCATTATCGCGTTAGTTTTGAGTCATTTGATATAGATCTAGAATTAGATCCTGATAACGCGTTGGCCAAAGTCGAAGGAAAAAGCTACCCTTACACTTTCACGCAGCATAATGGACGGTTTTATTTTCGCTACGGCCACAAACAATGGGTGGTCACCGATCTAGAGGCAAACGGACAGGAAATCCAATTCAAAATCGATGGTAAAATCGTAAAAACGACGGTTAAAAATGAAGAAGCACTTCTGCTAGAGTCGCTAGGTATGAAAGCCGAACAAGAAAGTAACGACTCCAACATAGTAGCCCCCATGCCTGGAAAAGTGCTATCCGTTGAAGTCAAGGTCGGGGATTCTGTTCAAAAAGGTGACACACTTATCGTTTTAGAAGCCATGAAGATGGAGAACGAGATTAAATCTCCCATCGATGGCAAGATTAAGACTGTTCGGGTTGAAGTATCACAGACCGTTGAAAAGCAAACCTTATTATTGGAGTTAGATTAGTTTGGATAAATTTATTGTCAAAGGAAAAACACCCCTTCGTGGTGATATTTCCATAAGCGGTTCGAAAAACGCCGCCCTCCCCCTATTAGCAGCCGCACTCTTAACGGACGAACCCGTTCGGTTTAGTAATGTTCCTCGATTGCAAGATATTTACACCTTTAATAATGTGTTGCGTGTAGTGGGTGCACAAGTCCAATTTTTGGAAGAACAAAACCAGGTTCACATCGATGCAAATAACGTAAACTATTTGGAAGCCCCCTACGATTTGGTTCGGAAAATGAGGGCTTCTTTTTATATGTTGGGTGCCCTTGTAGGTAAACATGGATATGCCAAGGTATCCATGCCGGGTGGCTGTGCATGGGGACCCCGCCCTGTTGATCTCCATTTAAAAGGTTTGGAAGCCATGGGTATTCAAATTACCCTGGATAAAGGTTACGTCGTTGCCAAAGCCGATGACCAGGTAAGCGGTGGAAGCTTCCGTTTGGAACCTAGCAGTGTTGGCGCAACCATTAACCTGATTTTAGCCGCCGTACTTCGAGCCAAATCTTTTCGGATTGAAAATGCCGCAAAAGAACCCGATGTGGTTCAACTTTGCAGGGTCTTAAATGAAATGGGGG
Organism: Bacteroidota bacterium; assembly: GCA_009926145.1. Taxonomy (GTDB): domain Bacteria; phylum Bacteroidota; class Rhodothermia; order Balneolales; family Balneolaceae; genus UBA1275. The sequence goes on along the minus strand of RFPJ01000015.1, from coordinate 4,046 downwards.
CTCGAATTGAAGGAGCAGGTACCGACACCATTCATATTCAAAAAGTCGACAAACTAACGGGTGGAACCTTTAGAAACGATCCAGATCGTATTGAGGTAGGCACCTTCATGATTGCGGCTACTATGCATCCAGACTCCCATCTTCGTTTATTAGGTTGCAACGCAGATCATCTGGGTAACTTTCCAGAACTTCTTCGACAAACAGGTGCCCAGGTAAGCATCGATGGTGAAACTATTGAAGTAAAAGCGCCAGAAGTATTACAACCTGTATCTATAACTACTGGTATTTATCCTGGTTTTCCTACCGATCTACAAGCACAATGGGCTACCATGCTTACCCAGGCAAATGGTCATTCTTCGGTAACCGATACGGTTTACTTTGACCGATTTAGTTATGTACCCGAACTCAGCCGTTTAGGCGCTGATTTAAAAGTGGAACAAAATAAGGTATCAATACATGGTCCTTCAAAACTCGAAGGAGCTTCCGTGATGAGTACCGACTTACGGGCTAGTGTGAGTCTGGTATTGGCCGCTATGGTGGCAGAAAATAGTTCTGAAATTCTGCGTATTTATCATCTAGACAGAGGTTATGAAAGCCTTGAGGGCAAGTTAAATGCCGTTGGTGCAAAACTTACTCGCGCTCAAGAATAAGTTTACTTTAGTAACTTCTTAGGTGTATATTGTCACTGAAGTAATTCAAGCGATTCCTGTAACTATTTAATTTTAGTAGAAGCACTTACGGGAGTCCAAAACACGAATATCTCTCAACATATGGTTCGTTCCAACCTAATCATCACTAGCATTATTTCGCTACTCGTGCTGTTAGTTCACGCTCAGAAAAGCGTTGTGGACGTACTATATAGAATAAAGGCATTCGCAAAACAAAAGCCTTTTACCATAGGCTCTCCATCTAAAGAGCCCATTCAAAAACCGACAAATTTAACTCGGGTATCTACCCAACCGACGAATTATACCTATCTATCATCGGATTCTACAAGCCATTTACTCCTGACAAAAGACGACCTATGGCTCAAACTAGAACCTTTGGTTCATAAAGCTCGTTGGTGTTTAACAATGAATTTTGATGAAAAACCAAATTATCATACACTCTTCCGGCAAACAGACCCGGATTGCGCTATTAGAAAATGGAGAACTAGCGCAGCTCTTTATAGAATCAGAGGAAAATCAACGCACCGTTGGCAATATATATGTAGCCCAAGTTCATAAAGTGATGAGCGGCATTCGTGCCGCATTCATCGATATGGGCACCCCCAAAGACGCTTTCCTTCACTTCTCCGACGCTGGCGATCATTTAGATGAGTACATCAGTATGCTCAATGGTCCTAAATCGATTCCTAAGCATCTTCATTCAACCCTAGAAAAGAAAGAAGATTTAACCAACTCCGACAAGCAAATGCTGGCGGGCAAGTTGCTTAAATCTGGGCAAAAGCTTTTGGTTCAAATCGTAAAAGAACCCATCGGATCCAAAGGACCTCGAGTATCTACCGACATCACCATTGCAGGTAGATTTCTGGTACTTATTCCTATGGGAGACTATATCGCTGTTTCTAAACGAATCAGTAACTACAAAGAGCGAAGACGACTCAAAGGCATTCTAAACGGTTTGGTGCCTGATGGCTTTGGAGTGATTGTACGCACGGTGGCTCAGAAACAAGATCAGGAAGCCATTGAGGAAGATTTACGCACAGTACTTAAGAAATGGGAAAAATTGGCGGAACGATTGGAAGATGCCAAACCCCCAAGTCTATTGTACAATGACTTGGATATGACCGAAAGTCTTATTCGTGATCTCTTTGCGAAAAGCTATGACCGAGTGCTCGTCGATGAACCCAAGATGTTCAAACAGATTAAATCTTATGTGCAGCAAATTGCACCTCAAATGCTCCCCAATGTAGAGTTGTTTAAAGGCAAAGAACATATTTTTGACCATGTGGGAATTAGTGAAGATGTAAATTCTATCTTCAGTCCACGTGTTCGCATGAAAATGGGAGGCTATCTAATTTTTGAACAAACGGAAGCTATGTATGTAGTGGATGTGAATTCAGGGCCTTATGCTGCCAAGCAAAAGCAAGAAGATAACTCGCTTAAAACCAATCTCGAGGCCGCCAGAGAAATAGCTAAACAGCTTAGATTACGTGATATTGGCGGGATTATTGTGGTCGATTTCATAGATCTAAAAGACGAGAAAAATCGGAAAAAGATATACGACGAATTAAAGAAAGAATTTCGAAAAGACCCGGCCAAAACCAACATTATTGGGATGAGTGATTTTGGTTTAATTCAAATTACTCGCCAAAGAATTCGCCCATCGGTTGTAAATTCGGTTTCAAAAGTATGTCCAATGTGTGGAGGGTCTGGAAATGTAGTGACTCAAGATACCATTCTGACCGATATCGAAAGCTGGTTGAGCAAGTTCAAGCATTCTACTAGTTATCGAGCTATCGATCTTTATGTAAATCCGTATCTAAAAAGCTATTTAACCAAAGGGTTATTTAGTAGGCAGTGGAAATGGATGAGCAAGTTTCATATAAAAGTATCTTTAATTGGGGATGACAAGATCTCACTGAACGAATTCCATGTAACGCTTGCAGGATCGGACATCGATATCACGGATGCTGTACTACAAGGAGCTTCTCTAGATGACTTGCTGCATAAACAAGAACTCGAAGAGTTGAAGAGTGGCAAACACGACCCTAACAATTTGGAATATTCTAAAAAAGAACAATCCAGCAAGAGGAGTAACGGTAGAGCGTCTTCTAGAAATTCGAACCAACAAAAGACTGATCGTGGAGATAGCTCAAAGTCAAATGGTTCTAGCACCAAAAGCCAAAATTCTTCAAGGAATGCAAAAGGAAGTGTTACCGTTGTATTGAAGAAGGATCAGGTAGACTAGTTAACAATCATTAGTACGTATACATTATGTCGAAATTAATACTGCACGCCACTACGGTTGTGGGTATCATACACAATGGTAAGGCGGCAATTGGAAGCGATGGACAGGCCACACTCGACAAAACCGTAATGAAATCAACGGTTAAGAAAGTTCGGAAAATTGGGCAGGGAACCATATTGGCAGGTTTTGCTGGTTCCACAGCCGATGCATTTACTCTTTTCGAACGATATGAAGAAAAGCTCAGTGCCTATAATGAGAACATGCAACGAGCGGCGGTAGAGCTGGCCAAAGACTGGAGAAAAGATAAGTATCTTCAGAAACTAGAAGCACTCTTGGTTGTGATGAATAATGAGCACGCACTCATTATTTCTGGGCAGGGAGATGTTATAGAACCCGATGACAACATCGTTTGTATAGGTAGTGGCGGAAGCTACGCCCTCTCTGCGGCAAGAGCCATGGTAAAGCATGCGCCTCAAATGACGGCAATAGAAATGGTGGAAGAATCATTGAGAATAGCTGCCGATATAGATATTTATACCAACCACAATCGCACCCTACTAGAATTATCATAGGATGAGCAAAACACCGCATCTGACACCCCAACAAATTGTAGCCGAACTAGATCATTATATCATTGGCCAAAAAGCGGCGAAGCGATCGGTAGCCATTGCGCTGCGAAATCGCTGGAGGCGTATGAACGCAGACCCTTCAATCCGAGAAGAAATTGTCCCGAACAATATCCTAATGATTGGACCAACGGGCGTAGGTAAGACAGAAATTGCTCGTCGATTGGCAAAGTTAGCGATGGCGCCATTTATCAAAGTAGAAGCTTCTAAGTTTACCGAAGTGGGCTATGTGGGTCGAGATGTTGAATCCATGGTTCGAGATTTAACTGAGTATGGAATTACCATGGTTAAATCTGAAATGCAAGAACGGGTCAAAACCAAAGCATTAGAGAATGCTCAAGAACGAATTTTGGATATTCTTATCCCTCCCATTAACACTAAAGGTTTAGGTTTTCAATCGTCTCGAATAAACTCCAATGCAGACTCCTCGGCATCCGCTAATCATTCTGCTACAGAAAGCCTCAATAGTTCCAACACTCACTCCGATGAGGAATTAAATCAAAGAAC
>RFPJ01000140.1 GCA_009926145.1 Bacteroidota bacterium | reverse complement strand
TAAATATTCTAAAGACCGGGGAATTTAGCTCATCTACCCAAAACGTTAATTGGAAATGGATGCTGCAATGGAAACCAAATTACAGGCATGGTTCACCCTACTATATCCGGATGGAACATAGTTACCTGACCATAGATTTTCCAAAAAAGATGAGCAGTGTGCATACATCCCTACATGTGGGGGTCCACTTATGAAAGCTAGATTTTTAAGTATCTATATTGCTCTATTAACAGTGATAAGCTGTACGGAGAGTCCTTTCTTTTTTGAATATCGCTCAGAGCAACTGAGTTCAAACCGCGAAGTATACGAACAGTTTTGGCAAGCATTCTCCGACTTCTACCCCTACTTCAAACACAAGGAAGTGAATTGGCAAGCCATGTATCACGTCTACAAACCCCTGTTGGATTCGGTTAAAACAGAAGAAGAGTTATTTGATGTGTTGCAACAAATGGTCTATCAGCTAAAAGATGGCCATGTATTGCTTAAAAGTCCTTTTGAGCAATATCAATATCAGGACTGGTATGATACCCAATTTGATGGGACTCTGATTTACGTTAAATACTTAGCTAACACACTTTACGAGCCTGATCATGGCCGGTATAGCTATGGGCAGATAGGAAATATCCAGTATGTTCATTTGAATAGTTTTAGGGGAGCTGTTGAGCCATACAAGGAGTTAAGCCTCCTCTTAAACGGTCAACCATCCAGCACCATCGGTCTTATTCTAGATCTTCGCACAAATGGTGGCGGTAGTGATGTAAACGCACATGAAATTGCTCGTAATTTTGTAATTGAAGAAACGAGGATTCGTTGGGTCAGATACAGAAACGGACCCGCATATCATGAATTTAGCCCATGGATTTCAAATGAATTATCACCTAAAAAAGAACCTTATACTAAACCCATAGTTGTTATCACAGATCGAAGTGTATTCTCAGCAGCGGAAGATTTTGTTATGGCCATGCAGCAATTTCCACAGGTAACTGTACTAGGAAATTATACGGGCGGTGGATCTGGAAACCCTATGAACTGGGAGTTACCCAATGGATGGTTGGTTCGCATCCCTCGATGGCAAGTAGGAAACCCTATTACCAAAGAATTGTATGAAGGTATTGGGATTAGACCTGACACACTAGTGGAACAAAGAACCATAGATACCTCACTAGGTGTAGATCGAATGTTAGAAGTTGCGATGCAAATCATCGGTTCTCAATAATTTATCTCTTAGATAACATCGGAGTCTGCTGATAGCTTCACTCTACTTTTATAAAAATTACATCTACATTTTAATCTAAAGCACCCTATATTTCATCCCCATAATTAGGGTGGCATACCTAGGACAAAATCACCATTAGGTGCCCCATTAACATCGTAACTTTTTTTTCATGAGCGTACTTGTTGGCAAAGATACTCGATTAATCGTACAGGGATTCACCGGTAGTGAGGGAACCTTTCACGCGGAACAGATGATTGAATATGGAACTCCAGTTGTAGGTGGAGTTACCCCTGGTAAAGGAGGGCAAAAGCATTTAGGTTTGCCTGTATTCAACACCGTTAAAGAAGCTGTAGATCAAGAAGGTGCCAATACCTCGGTAATCTTTGTTCCACCAGCATTTGCTGCTGACGCTATCACAGAAGCAGCCTTTGCAGGAATTAAAGTTATTATCTGTATCACAGAGGGTATTCCTGTTAAAGATATGATTGTTGCAAAACAAGTGGTAAAAAGCAATGGCGCAACCTTGATTGGTCCAAACTGTCCAGGTGTCATCACCCCTGGTGAGGCTAAAATTGGAATTATGCCAGGTAACATTTTTACTCCAGGACCTGTGGGGGTTATATCACGATCTGGAACACTCACCTACGAAGCTGTGGATCAGCTAACTAAAATCGGCTTAGGGCAAAGCACCGCTATTGGAATTGGTGGCGATCCTGTAATCGGGACCACACACTTAGATGCGGTTAAATTGTTTCAAAATGATCCAGATACAGAAGCTATTGTACTCATTGGAGAAATTGGAGGCTCTGCTGAAGAGGAGGCTGCCGCGTACATCAAAGAACACGTAAACAAACCTGTTGTTGCTTTTATTGCTGGGTCTACAGCTCCTCCTGGCCGAAGAATGGGACACGCTGGGGCCATTATTTCGGGTGGTAAGGGTACCGCTCAAGAGAAGAAAAAAGCACTTGCTGATGCTGGGATAACGGTCGTAGAAAGTCCCGCTGAAATTGGTGCTACCCTTAAAAGCATACTCTAGTTAGTACTTTTAAATTGGTATTTTTAACAATTGAAAATCTACGGCTTACCCAAGCATACCCATTATAGTTGAGTACCATCAGGTATAACCGTACCCTTTTTAACTATAATAATACCATCTCGTGCATAATGGTATGGATGATCCCCGTCAGGTAAATGCTCCCCTCCTACGATACGTACATCGTTCCCAATGCATACATTCATATCAATAATACAGTTGCTAATAAAACATCTTTGCCCGATTCCCATAGGTGGGTCTTCCGGCTTGGCATCATTAATGAAGTCTTGGCTCTGAAAATTGTCGTTCCCCATAATTATAGAATGCTCAATCGTAGTTCCTTTACCGATTCTTGAACGAATCCCAATCACAGAACGCTCTATTCGACTTGCTTCGATAATACATCCCTCTGCCATC
>RFPJ01000139.1 GCA_009926145.1 Bacteroidota bacterium | reverse complement strand
GAACTGAACATAGCACCGGTACTTACGGCATACACGTCGAATAGGGTAAGTTTTTTAGAGAGTCGTTCTTTCTTGGCCATAATTAATTGGTCTAGAAGTTTTTAGAGCAATGTAAGCGATGAATATGCTTAGAATCTTTTGTATGTTGCGTACTAACGAGTCGAAAGCGTTAGTGAAATTGCCTATTTAATATAGGATAAAATTTTATTTCCTAAGCTGAATTATACGGAATTATATGAGTCAACAAATACTAGTCGGATTAAGTGCCGTAATTGCACTGGGAATTAGTGCCCAATGGTTTGCTTGGCGCAGCAAGTTGCCCGCAATCCTTGTATTACTCATTTTTGGTATAGTTGCAGGACCAGTGACCGGTTGGATTGATCCGGATGCGTTATTAGGAGATTTACTTAGCCCATTTGTTTCTTTTTCAGTTGCAATTATACTGTTTGAAGGTGGGCTCAGCCTTCGCATGGCTGAATTCCGAAAAATTGGTGGGGTAGTAATTAAACTTATTACGGTTGGTATTGCCATCACTTGGGTGTTAGCGGCTTTATCTGCCTATTATCTTCTTGGGTTAAGCCTTGAAATTGCGGTATTGTTTGGTGCAGTATTAATTGTAACCGGACCTACGGTAATTATTCCTTCGACAAGTTCGCCCAACCGAAACAGCCGGTTCTGTATTGAAGTGGGAGGGTATTGTGAACGATCCCATAGGGGCTATGATGGCAGTATTGGTTTTCGAGATTATCATCTCGGGTGGCTTCAACAATATGGATGGTAGCTCTGCGATTATCATTGTAACCACCATAGTAGATGGCAGCTTTTTTGGTGCTCTAGGAGCAGGTGTTCTGTATATCATGCTTAAAAAACACTGGATACCCGATTACCTTCAGAATCCCGTCACTCTTATGTTAGTTATTGCTGTTTTTACGGCATCAAACATTCTTCAGCATGAATCTGGACTTATGGCGGTTACCGTGATGGGTATTTTACTTGCCAACCAAAAAGCTATTCGTGTCAAACACATCATCGAATTCAAAGAAAACCTACAGGTTTTACTCATATCGGCCCTATTCATCTTGTTGGCATCCCGCCTAAGAGTTGAAGATTTGGATTACTTCAACCTACAGAGTGCCTTATTCATTCTCGCACTTTTATTCATCGTGCGACCTATATCAATTTATGCGGCTACTTGGAGATCAAAGCTTAGTTTTCAAGAAAAAACGTTCTTGGCTTGGATGGCTCCACGTGGAATTGTAGCCGCAGCCATCTCAGCTATCTTTGCTTTACGTTTGGAGCAAGAAGGATTTGCTGATGCCGAGAAACTGGTCCCTTATACTTTTGTAGTGATCATTGCTACAGTTACTGTATATGGTCTATCGGCTAATCCAGTAGCGCGACTCTTAAAAGTGGCTAAACCGCAGCCAAAGGGAGTTCTATTTTTAGGTGCCCACACTTGGAGTATCGATCTGGCGTGTAGGTTACAACAGTTAGGATTAAAGGTGTTAGTTGCGGATTCGAACTGGGAGAATATTTCAAGAGCTCGAAAAAGTAACTTAGAAACCTACTACGGAAACATTTTATCTGAATTCGCGATGGATGAAATAAATTTCGATGGTATTGGGTACCTATTTGCATTAACGCCTAACGATGAGGTTAATGCACTCGCATCCATACGGTTTGCTGAAATATTTGGCACTTCTAATGTATTCCAACTGGCACAGTCTTCTATTTCTATTCATAAAGAAAATGAAACTCATGAGAGTTTGGGAGGTAGAATTCTGTTTTCTAACGAATGGAATTACTCGGCCATTGAAGAATTGATGAAAGAAGATATCGGTTTGTTTCTATATCGCGTAAGCGATGGTTTCAACCTGAGAAATTTCATGAATAAGATGGGTAAAAGTGGTCTTATTGTGTCTTGCTCCCTACTCTACAGATAATCCTCCGTCTACCCAATTAGGTGATATTATTGTTATCTTTCATACTAAGAAAGATGAGTTTTTGGAAACCCAAGGACTCGTCCCCTATGAACCTCTGGCCGAACAGGAAGTTCTGACCTAGAACTTCGAAGGATTAACACTATTCATTACCTGCCATATGACCTCTGATCGTTTACTTAGTGCCCTTAGTCATCATGCTACCCCCTGTTATTATTATGATATGGATGTACTGAATCAAAGCTTAGAACAAGTACAAATGCATGGGATGCAAAAGGGGTACCATGTGCATTTTGCTCTGAAGGCGAATCATGAGCCCAAGATTTTGCAGCATATTCAAAAAGCTGGGTTAGGGGCCGATTGCGTAAGTGGCGGGGAAGTTCAACAGGCATTAGATTATGGATTTAGCCCGTCCAAAATTGCATTTGCTGGAGTCGGGAAAACGGATGAAGAAATGATTCTGGGGCTTGAAAATGACCTATTCTGTTTCAATGTAGAGTCGTATGAAGAGCTTGTAGTGTTGAATAATTTGGCGCAGAAGATGGGGAAAAAAGCGCGAGTAGCTCTTCGGCTTAATCCAAATGTTGCCGTTCAGACCCACAAATACATTACAACTGGGTTACATGAAAATAAGTTCGGTATCAGTGATGATGAGCTCATAGAGGTTTTAAACTACCTTCCTAACGCAGAGGCCGTCGACTTTTTAGGAGTGCATTTTCATATTGGTTCCCAGATTAC
>RFPJ01000138.1 GCA_009926145.1 Bacteroidota bacterium | reverse complement strand
CCGAATGAGAGTGTATAAAAAGCCTTTAGACCCTGAAAAACAAGAATTAATACGTAGAGCCATCTCTAAATTACAAAATGGCAACCCTGAACTTTTAGAGTTATTTGAGTTATACAATCTACTAAATTTACCCCAATGGCTTAGCAAGGGTTATACTAAGCTAGTTGTGATTCAGGATCCACTACTTTTTGGTCTACCCATAGATGTACTCCCTATAAATAAACCAGAACATGATTATTCGTATGGCTCTGCAAATTATGTGATTGAGCATTGGATGGTAGAACTTTACCCCTCATTACAATCTTTTGTAAAACTTGGCGAAAACGAAGGCTCTTTGTTTGCAAAGAACTCCCTTAATTTTGTTGGCTTTGGAAAAGCTAATTTCAATGAAACCAATGCTGAAGAACCTAAATCATCATTAGCCTACTTAAGAAATGCACCCATCGAAGTTATGGAGGCAAGTAAAAGGGTGTCAGGAAAAGTAAACAACTATGAGTATTTAAATGAACATGCGTCTAAACAGATCTTTGAGCAAGAAGTTCATAAAGCCGACATTCTACACATAGCTAGTCATAGTATTGTAAATGAAAGTAATCCACTGTTTTCAAAAATAATCCTGAGTTCTTCAAACCAAACGGATGAAGCACTATATGCTTATGAACTCTTTAACCTAGATTTAAACCCAAGAATAGCCGTTTTAAATGCCTGTAGTTCTGGAAGCGGAAATAATATGCAGGGAAGTGGATTACTAGGTTTTTCAAGAGCCCTACTCTATTCGGGTACTCAAGGAATGATGATGAATTTTTGGGCGGTAACTGACCAGAGCGCATTAGAGGTCTCCAATGAGTTTTATAATGGCCTAGTGAATAAGTATGCAACCTCTGATGCAATTCGAATTGCAAAATTAAAGTTGCTTGAGAATGGGAATGCAAATCCACATTACTGGGGTAGCTTTCAATACATTGGCAAACCCGTTTATATAGAAGAAACGTCTACTTCAGCCTTCTATTTATCTTCAATTATGCTATTGGGATTATTCTGGGGCCTGTTATTTCTAAGAAAAGAAGCATAATTAGTGGCAATTCGTTGGTAGGAACCATTTAGTAACACCACCTGATCAAAATAATCTATGGCTTTGCTGATATTATTTACTTGATAATAACTTTGAGCTAAGTACCATTTTGTTTTCTCTAACATTACACGATCACTTACCGAATCAGATTCTTCCGGTTGATTGTTTTTATCTTCAAGTAAATCTTGAAGGATCAAGAAACTGGATATGGCCTCTGGATGCCTAGATAAATTGTACCTATAGACTCCCTGATTGAGCAGTAAAATGTGTCGCTCTTGAGCCGTTAATTCAAACTCTAACTGCTCATTAATTAGCGACAAAGCTTCTTCAAAATTCCCCCTAGCAGCCGACGCTTCAATATCATCAAACACACCCTGTGATGAAATCTCCTCTCCCCCTCTATAAATATCAAGTGGTAGTTCCTGTAAAGGCTGATTACTCGTTAACTCTATGGCTTTATTCTCATTTATCCAAAATATTCCAATTACAACAATAAACGTTACTAAGACCGCGGTAACGGGTCTCCAGATCGGGAAAAAAACCTTTGATTGAACGCTCTTGGCATTCCTAAGGATTGGCTTAGAAGTATTTTCAAAACCCGGGTTTTCGGCTTGAATTTTGGTAGGCTCAGCTTGCTTAGCAAGTACCTGTTTCAGATTCGCTAAATGGAGTAAGTCCTCATAAAGCTCTCCATCTCTAATGAGCAACTCCCATAATTTTTCCTCATCTGCTTCGCTTAAACTATCCTTTAAATAAGCGTGCAAGAGATCATAACGATCATCTGTATTGGTTATTCTAGATTTCATTCTATTTTATTGTGTAAACGGCAAAGCTCATCGCCCGACCGTAACCCTTGTCCTTAATATATTACCAACTTCAATACATCACCAAGAAGTCGGTATCTCTTTAGTTAATGTTTTGTCGCACATAACTTCATATAATATAAGGATGTGTAAAATTCCTATTTGTTACAAAATATTTGAATGTAGTGGATATTTTTATTGTTAACCTTATCACAACTCTAAAACATAAACCATTCATCATGCACAAACAAATAAAATATAGCTACTTAGCCGTACTTTTAGGGGTCTTTACACTTTGGTCATGCAAATCTCCAGAGCAACCTAATATAAGCGTAAAAGTAGATTATTTGGGAGATGCTTCGATAGTGGTTCATGAAAAACCCCTACACTACAAATACTCAGAGAAAAAGGAGATAAGCCCTCTTAATAGCGTCAATGGGGATGAGTTTTTGTATTCCATTCCCAATACTTCTGATGGCCAGATTCAATGGGTAACCATTACCATACAAGACAAAGTCTTTCCGCTAGCCATTCAAGGCAATGATCCCTTATATATACAAATTCAACGCTCTTCATTTCCTACAGTTCTTACGATAACCAATGCCGATGGTCTAGATTTACCTGAATATCAGGGATTTTTAGACTATCAAAAATTGGCTTTTGACCTCGATCAAGCCATTTCTAGATCAGAAACCAGTTTCACCAAAGGGGATTGGCGTACTATGCTTGATTTGAGCAAAAAAAAGCTAGCCTTAGCTGATAGCCTCTTAAAAGATGGGCTTTACCATGAGTGGTTCTTACGAATTCGGGGGGAACATTTGGTGC
>RFPJ01000137.1 GCA_009926145.1 Bacteroidota bacterium | reverse complement strand
TGTAAATGGGCGTGTTCTGTTTCTAGGGTGCTTTTAGGGATTTCGGCGACGGCGTCCCTTGTATGAGTTCCAAGTAGATTAATCATCACAGCTGCTGGCTTAGTCAACTTAGTTGAACCGAGTTCAAGACCTAAAACGGCTCGTACATGATTCTCAAATTGCGAAGTAATACAACCCTCTATGGAGTAATGGCCCGAATTATGGGGTCTAGGAGCAGATTCATTTAACATGAGCATCCCATCTTTCGTTAGAAAAAACTCAAAGGCTACAATTCCTCTAGTATCTAGGGCATCCATAGCCATAAGGGCATAATTTTGAGCTTTTTGCTGAATATCACTAGATATACGAGCAGGGGTTATAACGGCTGTACAAATATGATTCTCTTGAATAGTTTCGCAGCAAGGGTACACCACTGAGTGACTGGGATTCCAGCCTGTTCAAAGGTCTGTTTTTCAATGAGTTTATTTTCAATTTTAGCAAAACTTTCAGGGGATGGGTAGATAGGAGTACCGGATTCTTTTTGTACTTTTTGAAGGATATTAGAATCAATAAATTCATTTTCAAGTGTGATTAGATCACAGGTTTTGGCAAAGTCAATCATGGCATCAACATCGTCGAAACTACCCGTAAACATATTTGGGCAAAGATGGTGCATAGGTTCGCTATCGGCGCGGTCACTATAGCCTGCAACTTGGATTCCTAATTCATAAGCTTTCAGCGCACTCATTTTTGCTAGTTGGCCGGCCCCCAGGAACCCCATACGAAAATGAGCAGGTAGGTGACCGGATTCAGTAGATAAGGAGAAGTTTTTTTCCATTATAACGCGAGTAAAATTTGTAAATGAACAGCTTCGATGGCTAGTATGAATTGTAAAAGAAAGTATGCACAAGAAACTAATCTATTGCGTACCTTCAAACACAATTAATTTACGATGGATTTAGAAAAGAAATTACAACAACTCAAAGCTCGATACGAAGAATTAAATGCTGCGATGAGTGATCCAGGGGTATTTAGTGATCCGGATCATTACACTAAATTAACAAAAGAACGCAGCGACTTGGAGAGTGTGGTCGAGGATTATGACCGGTATGTGGAGGTCAAACATCAAATAGAAGGAAACAAAGAGCTTATCGATCTCAATGAAGATCCTGAGATTACCGATATGGCAATTGCCGAAAATAAAGAGTTAAAGCAAGAATTAACGGCATTAGAAGACAATCTGAAAATTAAGTTAGTTCCCAAAGACCCCGAAGATTCAAAGAATGCTATTGTTGAGATCAGAGCAGGTACAGGAGGAGACGAAGCCGCCATATTTGCGGGTGATCTTTTTGATATGTACCGTCGCTATGCCGATGATTTATCCTGGAAAATGCATGTTTTAAGTGTAAACGAATCGGAAAAAGGCGGCTATAAAGAGGTGAGCTTTTCATTGGAGGGACACGAGGTGTTTGGGAAAATGAAATTTGAATCAGGTGTACATCGAGTGCAGCGGGTTCCCGCAACTGAAAGCCAGGGTAGAGTTCATACCTCAGCGGCAACGGTAGCCGTTTTACCAGAGGTAGAAGAGGTAGACATTGACATAAATCCAAGCGATTTACGAGTAGATACCTTTCGTGCCAGTGGAGCGGGTGGGCAGCACGTTAACAAAACAGATTCGGCTATTCGTATCACTCACGAGCCTACGGGTATTGTGGTTGAGTGCCAGCAAGAAAGATCTCAGCATCAAAACAAAGAAAAGGCTATGACGATGCTACGGGCAAAGATGTATGATATTGAATTAGAAAAGAAACAAAAGGCGCGAGCTGCCGACCGAAAAAGTCAGGTATCAACCGGTGATAGATCGGCTAAAATACGGACCTATAACTACCCGCAAGGCCGATTGACCGATCATAGAATTAATTTAACTCTATACAATCTAGATGCGATTATGAAGGGACAGATTCATGAGGTTATAGAGGCGCTACGTATACAAGATAATCTGGAAAAAATGCAGGAAATGGCGGAGTAAATCTAGCTTCTATGCCTGTACTAATAAAATTTTCAATGCACTAAAAAACCCATTCCTATAGAAGAATGGGCTTTTAATCAATCACTAAAAGAGCGATATTTGATTCCGCTCAAAAAATAATTCAATTTATTCGGGGGGCAGCTTGAAGTATTTGTTCGCTGGCCTGGCTTTTAAACTGCTCGAAGTTGCTCACAAACATTTGAGCCAATTTTCGGGCCTTTTTATCGTACTCAATCGCATCTTCCCAAGTGTATCTAGGAATCAGTAGTTTAGAAGGTACGCCACTTACCTGAATAGGGAGTTGAAACCCAAAAATCGGATCTTTCACATATTCTACCTTATCCAGTTTACCATCGATTGCTTGGCTGAGCATTTGTCGGGTATATTTTAGTTTGATGCGTTCTCCCACACCAAACTCACCTCCTGTCCAGCCTGTATTCACCATCCATACCTTTACTTTATGTTTTTTAATTTTCTCGGCTAATAATTCGGCATATACAGTTGGGTGAAGTGGCATAAAAGGGGCTCCAAAACATGCTGAAAATGAAGGAACAGGTTCATCAACTCCGTCCTCAGTTCCAGCTAATTTTGATGTATAGCCTGAAATAAAATGATAAGCAGATTGGCTTGGAGTTAGCTTTGATATCGGCGGTAAAACACCAAAAGCGTCAGCTGTTAAAAAGAAAATATTCTTTGGGCTATGCCCTATTGAAGGTTGTTTA
>RFPJ01000136.1 GCA_009926145.1 Bacteroidota bacterium | reverse complement strand
AAGTAGTAGATCAAATAGTTGGAGCCGTTCCCAAAACTCATCTTACTAAGCAATTAGACGCTCATATCTAATGTCTTCTAAATAAGCCGGTTCCAATGGATATCGGCTTATTTTTTATTCTCATATATGAGAAATTTTTAGGCTTGAGACCTAAACATCAAAGGTAATTCGCAGACATTTATTGGCTTCATCCCATGAGATAGAAGTGGCGTAATGCCCCATTAGAAACCAGCCTCGACCATGATCTCTGAGCATATACTCCTCTTCAACCGGATTTTCTAAAATTTTGGGGTCAAATCCTTTTCCCTCATCGGAAACCTCAAAAACCCAAGTACTCTCGTTTGTTTCAGCCTTAAGATGCACCACTTTTTTAGGATCAAGTCCATTGCCGTGTTCAATACCATTGGTGATGGCTTCACTCAATACCAGCATTATTTCATATTGCTTGGTATCGCATCATGAACGCCAACGTATTAGTTCTTAACCAAGATTATCAACCGCTGAGCATTTGCTCCGTGCAGCGATCGATGAAATTGCTTTTTTTAGAAAAAGCAGAGCTTTTACATGACGATCCAGAGCGTGAGCTAAACACGACTCAGAGGAGTTTTCAGTTTCCTTCGGTTATTCGACTTCGGAGCTATATACGAATTCCTTACACAAAAGTAGTTTTATCGAGAAGAAACATTTTTCGCAGAGATCAATTCATTTGCCAATACTGTGGAAAGAAGTCAGATTTGACTATTGATCATGTACTTCCTAAAAGTCGAGGAGGTAAGGATACTTGGGAAAATCTCACAACTGCTTGCGAAAAATGTAATGTGAAAAAAGGGAACCGAACTCCGGAAGAAGCGAGCATGAAACTATCTACTAAACCCTATCGACCCGTACCCATAACCTTTTTCCGTGATTATAATGGGAGTGTGCAGGATCCTTGGAAACCCTACCTTTACATGGTGTAATTTGTAGCCTGATTATTCGTTTTTTGGGCCTTATTGGGTGCTTTTTTATTCGTATATTAATTTTTCACAAAATAGCCATCCAATACATATTAGCATGAGTTCAAAAGGTAGAGTTTTAGTTGCCATGAGCGGTGGGGTAGATTCCTCAGTAGCCGCCGTTATGCTTCGTGAACAAGGATATGAGGTTATTGGAATAACCATGAAAACCTGGGATTATCACCGTAGTGGTGGTAACAGTGGCAAGGAAACAGGTTGCTGTACCGTAGAGAGCATGAATGATGCTCGCCATATAGCAGTAAACCATGGATTCAAACATTTTATCGTCGATATTAGAGAAGAATTTGGAGACTGGGTAATTGATCGATTTGTAGAAGACTACTTGGATGGACGCACCCCAAATCCATGTGTACTTTGTAATACGCATATCAAGTGGGCCGCACTTATGAAGCGCGCCGATAACTTGGGTTGTGATTTTATTGCTACGGGTCATTATGCGAATGTTCGGGAAGAAAACAATCGCTTTGTTATTTCTAGAGGCTTGGATCGGTCAAAAGATCAGTCCTATGCGCTATGGGGGGTTCATCAGAAACATTTAGCTAGGACGATATTTCCATTGGGTTCTTATTCAAAAAAAGAAATCCGGCAAATAGCCGAAGATCACGGATTACTAAATGTTGCTAATAAACCAGATTCCTATGAAATCTGTTTTGTGCCCGATGATGATTACCGTCGTTTTTTAAAGGATCGGGTTCAAGGTTTGGAAGAGCGTGTTAAGGGTGGAAATTTTGTAGATAAACAGGGCAACATACTGGGCCAGCACGAGGGATATCCATTTTATACCATTGGCCAAAGAAGAGGACTCAATATACCTATGGGTAAACCGGTGTATGTGACCCATATAGATCCGAAAACCAATACCATAACTATTGGAGAGAAAGAAGATCTAATGGAATCTACCTTAATTGCGAAGGAACTCAATTTCATAAAATATGATAAAGTGCCTAATGGTGAAATGGAGATTACCGGTGCAATTAGGTATAATGATACCGGCGCCTATGGTATCATGACTCAACTTGGGGAAGACGAAATGAAGGTGCATTTTCCTGCGGGAAGGGAAGCCATTACTCCCGGCCAAGCTATTGTTTGCTACGAAGGAGATGATGTGGTGGCTGGTGGCTGGATCAAAAAAGTAAATGTTCCACTGCAACAAGAAATGGATTCGCTCGTTTAATTCGTTTAGTTGATTTAGCTATTCCGCTATTTTTAAAGTTTAATTATAACACTACTTATGAGATCATCACACTTTTTTAACTCTACTTTCTTTTCTTTTTTGATCGCGTGTGTATTTGTCATTCCTTCTCAAACTACTCATGCCCAATTTAATGGCGTTATTGATATGCATTTTTACAGTACCAATGATAAGGAAGTGAAAGATACTAGTCTGGTTCAGATGTACGTGACCAATGAGCGCATACTTATTAAAGGGGCTGAAGATGAGCGTTTAACCAGTGGTTCATATGAAGCTAGCGGTCTTTTGATTCGGCAAGATCAAAAGGATTTTGTCCTAATGATGGGGAATAATCAAGCCCTTCAACTCACCAAGTCGGAAATTGAAGGCTTTTTCAGCATTATTTCAACAGTTTTTGGTATTGAACAGCCTAGCCCTTCCGAAATGGAGGAAAACAAAACGAAGATAGAAGTGACAGGGCGTGTAGCTACCATTAATGGCTATACATCAAAAGAAATTCGAATTACCGAAGCCGATGAAGACG
>RFPJ01000135.1 GCA_009926145.1 Bacteroidota bacterium | reverse complement strand
CTTGAAACCATTGACGAGGTATTTGCTTTTGGAGGTATTGAGAATCAATCTTATTCAGCCAGTATAAACTCTCAGTTTGTTAGAATTCCCATGAAAACTCAGTTGGGATTTAATTACAATGAAACCCTTAGTGGAGACGGACAGTTAAAATTGAATATTCAGGGTTTTTATTTTGGGGGTAGTGTGTTTCTGTTTGATGGACGATTTAGTTTAACCGCAAGAGTAGCCTATTCCGACAATCGTTCGGAAAGCCGCACCATTGAAGTGGAATCGGGAGTGGAAGACAATTTGCTGGATGATTACTATGTGTTAAGTGATGATCTAACCATCAATAACTTCCAGACCTATGCATTGGTGGGAGGTTTTGAATATAAAATTACGGATCAACACAGTTTGAAGTTTGATTCAAATGCGATTAGTATGAGCAATTTAGATGGCTTTGGTGATCGATTTGCTCAGCTTCGATATGTGTTTCGATTCTAGTTCTGAACCAATTATCTTGTATAATTAATCTTTAGCCACTAACTAATAGATTTGGAGTATGGCAGAATCCAACAAAAAAAAGAAACCGATATGGATATATGTGATCATTTTATTGATCACATTGGTGGTTTCTATCAGTGTTTCTATCGTGCCCGCTATACAGCGGATTGAACTTTCATTAAGAGATCGTTTTTTTGAAATAAGAGGCCCCCTTTCTGTAGAAGATTCACCAATTGTTATGGTGGCCATTAGTGAGAAAGCAGATTCTGAAATTCCAGAAAAATGGCCATGGCCATACGATTTACATGCCCGTCTAATCCATAACTTAAATCGAGCCGGTGCTAAGGCCATTCTTTTTGATGTTATTTTTTCACAGTCCGATACTTATGATCCCCGCAATGACTCCTTGTTTGCAGATGCCATGAGTACTTATGGAAATGTGGTGTTGTCAGGTGATATTGAGCTTATACAGAGAAACGACGCCGTACAGTTCAACCCGATATTCCCCATACCATTACTGCGTAATAATAATCCGAATCCATTTGCTTTAGTTAAGACTACGCCCGATTTAGATGGTTACATCCGGAGTTATACCTTTGGTAATAATTATAGAGATCAAAGCATCTATGCTTTGGCTTTGGAAGGAGTAAGAGTATATACAGACTCGGCTTATGTAGACCCTTTGGTGGCCACTGAAGCGCCCTATTTTCGGGTGGGACCATATGATATTAAAAAGATGAGTTCAACACATTTTCTTATCAATTATTATGGTCCCGAAGGATTGTTTCCCGTTATCAATTATGAACAGGTAATAGATGATACTTCCTATACCACAGTCATGGAGGCAGAGGCTTTTGAGTTGAATTTATTTGAAGATCCTTTGACTGGAACAGGATTATTATATGATGAGGTGTTTAAAGATAAGATTGTAATAGTGGGGGCGACTATGCCTACCCTACAGGATTTTCATCCGACCCCTTTTTCTACTGCCGAGCAACCTAGACCTGGATATGAAATTCATGCACACGCATTGCAAACTATTTTGGATGGAAATTATTTGAGCCGACAGTCCAACACCTTGAACATTCTGATTATGGTGTTACTCACGATGTTGGTGATTTTCTTTAATAGAAGATTTGGGCCAGCATGGGGATTTCCTTTTATGATTGTCTTAATGGTTGGCTATTATGTATTGGCTCTGCAAATGTTTTTGCATCAACAGCTCTTTATGTACGTATCTGGAGTTATGATTACAGTATTTTTTGGACAGGTAGGTACGGTTGCTTATGAATTTGTGAATGAGCAACGTGAGAAACGAAGAATACAAGGTATGTTCTCTTCATATGTGTCACCAACTTTGGTAAATCAGATGATTGAGTCTGGTGAAGAGCCAAAATTAGGGGGTGAAGACAGCTATATTTCAGCCTTTTTCTCTGATATTGTTTCCTTTTCTAGCTTTTCTGAGAAGCTTGAACCCAAGAAGTTAGTACTCTTGATTAACGAATATCTCACAGCAATGACCGATATTATAAATGATCAAGGCGGTACATTAGATAAGTTTATTGGTGATGCTATAGTGGCCTTTTTTGGGGCCCCAGTACCTATGGAAGATCATGCCTACAAAGCATGTTTGACTTCTCAATTGATGGATCGAAAGCTGATGGAATTACGCGCGAAATGGGCTACCGAAGATTGGCCTGATATTGTTCCAGTTATGCAACATCGTATGGGTATTAATACAGGGGATATGGTAACGGGCAATATGGGTTCTATACGTCGATTTAATTACACTATGATGGGCGATAATGTGAATTTGGCAGCGCGTTGCGAAAGTGGAGCGAAACAATATCATGTGTTTACGATGGTCACAGAAGCAACTAAGGTTGAGGCCGAAAAAATAGGGGATGCCTGCCTGTTTCGTTTACTAGATAATATTGTAGTAAAAGGAAGAACACAGCCGGTAAAAGTATATGAAATCGCTGGCTTACGAGAAGATGCCGACCAAAAGAAATTAGATGCTATTGGAATCTATCATCAGGGTATGGATGCATACTTTAAAGGTGACTTTGAAGCAGCTCAGAACTATTTTAAACAATCTGAAGCTTTGGAGTGGAACCCACAAAATCCGTCACAGTTGTTTATCGAGCGTTGTGAAATGATGAAACAACAACCTCCTTCCGATGACTGGGATGGTGTTTTTGTGATGACTAGTAAATAATAAATCCATTTTTTCCTTGAGACTTCGTCTAAAAAGGTCGTATCTTAGCTGTTCGGGCAA
>RFPJ01000134.1 GCA_009926145.1 Bacteroidota bacterium | reverse complement strand
TAGACTGGGAAGCCGAAGCGAAGGCGGCCACTCATCTTGGACTCCGCGTAGTTATTCCGCGTATAGGAATAGTTTTGGGTAAAGATGGAGGCGCTTTAAAAAATATGTTACTTCCATTTAGGTTGGGTTTAGGGGGTTCTATTGGTTCGGGTGAGCAATTCATGAGTTGGATTCATAGAACGGATTTAAACCGTGCTATCATACAATTTTTAGAAGATGAACGTTACGAAGGGCCTGTTAATATGACCGCCCCCGAACCAGTGACCATGGATGTTTTTACTCAAACTCTAGCAAAAACCTTAGCAAAGCCCAATATATTTAGCGTGCCAAGTTTTGCATTAAAATTAGTGTTTGGTGAAGGTGCTCAACCGATTTTAGATAGTATTCGTATGCGTCCAACTCAGCTTGCGAGTCATGATTTCGCCTATGTGTATTCAGATTTGGAAGAGGCACTCTTCGATATTGTTTAACTGTAGTTTGGGTAGTTGTAAACTGGTTTGCCTTACAGGAATTGAATAACGTATAAATTAACGCGCGACCACTACGGTGGTTTTTAGTCGTTTAATACGCCCATTATGAGCATCCGTTGCTTCTAGGTAAGCAATATATCGTCCTATGGGAACTCGCTTTCCATGTTCATTTTTACCATTCCACATAATGACTCCTTGATTACCCCCAACGGCGTTACGTACGAGCCTATTCACTAATCGACCATAACGATCATATATCCAAACTCGAATTAAATAATTTGAATAATCCCAGCTATAGTGTAAGAAACTAACGTCTTCAAACCCGTCATAATCGGGAGAGAAGGGATTAGGTTCAAAATAGAATTCTTCGGAATTCGATGTACTCTTGCTACTTGCGACTTGTTGGACACTATTTTTCTGTAAGGGTGTACCACCAGTTGGGTCAATAGAAGTGGTCCAATTTTGAGCACTTGTATATGAGGGGTAGGGGTCGATTCGTTCCAAGGATAAACCCTTAGTGGTATAAAGATTGGGGTTGTGCCAATCCTCAGAATAGTAGAGGCTATCTAAAATACCCAAGTGTTGATGACTCAAATATCGTTTATCGGAACCTTTATTTAATCCAAAATGAACACCCTCAAGTATGAGTACACGTGAATCCTCCAGATGGGGAATTGGATGTCTTTTGATTATGGGATGTTGATCTATCGTGATATAGTTAGGGGATGCAACTAATAACAATGGTTCTTGAGGAGGAACCCATTTAAATCGTGTATTGTGAAATTCTTGAGAGGCACGCATGCCATCTTCATTCTCTTCTAATGCAATAAATAGGTTTTCTAGACAGGTACTGTTTTTGTCTTGATTCCAAATTTCGAGATACTCTACCCCGTTGGGAATATGATCCATGGGATCTTGAAGCGGATCGAACATGACTTCATTGAATCGAAGACTTTGGGGGGATGGGTCTATACATACTCGTTGAGGAGCTATGCTCTGATAGTTACCTAATTCATCCAGAATATCCTGTTCAACGGAGAGGATCCAGTCTCTATTCCTTAGATCAGATTCGGTTAACCCTTGTTCATTTAGTTGCCAAATAAAATGGTTATGAGGGAAAACATCAGATCGAAATTCTTTGGTTTCAGTCATATCCAACTGAAGTGAAAAGCGTTGATTTTCAGATTCTAAATAGAGCTCCGTTAATGGTTGATGGGGTAGGTAGGAAGAAAAATTGGTTTCAATGTACCACCCATCATTGTATTCAAAGAGTTTAGCAAAGGGTAAGGATAGATGGTTAGGTAGAAACTCAGAAGCCCAGTTTACACCTCCAGGGCTACCCCATTCTAAAGTGGAATTAAATCTCCAATTAGATGGGTCATTACTGGATCGAAAGGCATGAATACGCTCTAAGGAGTAAGAACTATCCCATGATTGAGCAAAATGAAGATCATATTCTAGCCAGTTTTTGGTGTAGTATACAGAATCGATGGTTCGACCATCTGTGGCCTTCAAGATTAATGCATCCTCGGTATTATTTAGGCTAGGAATCGATGTATTCACGTTGTTAAACACAATAAAACTTTTTGGGAATAGTATGTGCTGATCAGGGATACGCCACCGGTTGCCACTTTGGTCACTTAAGGTCCAATTTTGTAATTGAATGTATTTAGAGCTCCTGTTATAGAGTTCAATGTATTCGTAGGGCCATTTTGTGTTGGGTTGAAGTAGTAACTCGTTTAGGACAATATCCCCCGGCATAGGGTAATCATTAGGTAGATAGGTCTCGGTAATGATTTGTTCACTTTGTGTATTTTTAAACCAGTCTCGAGCCTGAATCACTTTACATAGAATCATTTGTTCAGGGTATAGTTCATCCATAAGATGTATGAGCACATGAGTTCCCGAGCTAGCAACGTTACTCTCCAAGGAAAAGTCATAATCCAATAATCGATAGCTTTTTAAATCTCTAAACTCTAATTCAAGAGACTCATATTGAACACGTTCTGAGAACTGTAGTTCAAGCCGTAGTGGGGTTATAAATTCTAGCGCAGTGATTACTGGTCTTGCGGTGTCACGTAGAACCGTATTTATTCCACCTGGAGTACCTGGTAGGTATAAGTAATTACCTTCAGAGGATATTTCACCTTGCGAAGGCCCCCAATTTCTAGGGTCATTACTAGGCAAATCTAAACGAATGCGCTCTATACTACGTTCAGCATCCGTCCATTCAGAAGTATACGATAGATAGTCATAGATGGTCACCTCACCTTCGGTGATTTCTGCTTGGCTTT
>RFPJ01000133.1 GCA_009926145.1 Bacteroidota bacterium | reverse complement strand
ATGGGTTTATGAGCTTCTGGAATTGAATTATTCTCGAAAATAAGAGAAGGTTCATTAGAAATATTAGTTACACACCAGCTACTAATGTCTTTATCAAAATCTGCGTTTCTGAACATTTCATCCATCACCTGAACAGAGCTAACATCCCATAAACCTATGCTTTGATTAAATTGTGAATTTAAAAACATACCTCTCATATTATTTACCATTGAGACATTCCAATTAGATATATTCTGGTCAAATAAGCTCTCTTCAAACATCCCTTCCATGGTGGTTACATTTGATACATCCCAACTACCAATTTGATTATTAAATATCGAACCTCGGAACATATTTTTCATGGTGGTTGCATTTGAAGTATTCCAATCACTAATATCCCCATTGAAAGCATCAGCTTCATAAAACATCCAAGAAAAGTCTGTGACATTCGCTGTATTCCAAGTACTAATGTCTCCATTAAATCTCGTGGCGAGATAAAACATTGAGTTTAATGACTTGGCATTAGAAACATCCCAAGCTGATAGATTGTGGTCAAAACTGTACGCATTACTGAACATATTTTCAAACGTCTCAACGGATGATACATCCCAATGCTTGATATCCCCATTAAATTCATTGGCATTTTGGAAAAGAGTACTCATATCAGTAATACCACTTGTACAAGTAGTTGAGGCATTTTCAAGGGTTATTTGGTCTTTAGTACGCTTTGTATAGGTAATACTATTAATTACTCCAGTCTCACCAATCTCTGCATTATCACATACTATGGTGACACCATTTTCATGGATATAGAAGTCTTGTGCATTCATTGTAGTGGTAAATGAAAGAATTACTGTTATGGCAATTAGAGAAAGAGATGATTTCATTGAGTTATATTTTATTTAACAACTACAATACCATTTAAAATATAATTGATAAACACTATCAATCAATAGAGAAGTAATTATGAAATAGTTACTTAATAATTTCCAAGTACTTTCCCAACGTGTTCCCCAACATCTGAGTTAAGTAGGTCAGCATAATTCTGAGTGGTCTGAACTGAGCTGTGGCGCATCCACCGTTGTACCGTATAAATGGGTACCCCATTACGTAAGAGTTCAATACAACACGTGTGCCTCAGCGAGTGTAGGTGAATATCTTCCCTTTCTGGCAAGGCTAAACGAACATACTTCTTAAAGGTTCTAGACGTACGCTTCGAATCAGAGTGACCAAACAGGGGAGTATCTAAGGTAGCGCACTCATTTAGTAGCCTCTCAGCGAGCTCCCTAAGAGGCTTCACTCGACCTATGGGTAGCACTTGTTTCCTTTTAGACTTGGTAGTAAACGTAGCTGAACCAATGGTGATATCCTACGTCTCTGTATTAAAGCTACGAGGGGTTAGACTCAGGGTTTCAGAGATGCGCATCCCACTCCAGCGCTGCCAGTCTATCAGGTCTATGAGCCACAACGCATTCCTGTTCACGCTTTGATAACCTCGAGCAATATCTGCAGTTACTTTATCACGAATCACTTGCTTTAGGGTGGCTACTTCTGAGTGGGTCAAGTAAGAGACGACCTCTTTTTGTTCCTGCTGAAAGTTGTAGACCTTGACATCAGCTAGGTTCAACCTAAGTAGCTTATGCGTGACGCACCACTTAGCAAAGGGTTTAAGCTTGGTGCGGTCACTGTGACGCGTGGCATAGGCAACACCTTCTCTGTTTATGTAGTCGTTGAAGTCAGTGGCGCACAGGCACGATATGGGCTTCTCAGAGCCTACTATGCGCTCAAATGCTCTAAGTATGTAGGTCGTATCCTTAGTGGTTCGGTCTCTCCAATCCTCTCTGGATTTCTGGGTAATGTAGTAACAGTCTCGAATTTTTACTAAGGGGATGCGTAGGTTTTTGCTGCTTAATCCATGGGTCAAACTCACCTGAGTCGTACGCCTTCTCCAGCTCAATATGTTTGCGAAGGGCGATGTCTTTATACTTGGTTCGAAGGGCTATTCTCTTTCTAGATGGGATTCTGTTTGGGTTATAAAACTGGGTGTAGTAGCTTGAATGCTGTTTTACTAACGATGCCATTTGTTCTCCTCTTATTGTTATTAAGAGCGAACTGTTTTATAACAATGTGATAACAAATCACTACGATTCCCCACAAAAAAAGCCCATACAACTAGGTCATATGAGCTCTCAGAGTCGAGGCGACATGATTTGAACCTGCGACCCCTCGGCCCCCAGCCGAGTGCGCTACCGGACTACGCCACGCCTCGATTACAATCAAGGAACAAAGATAAGGGCTTTGTAGACCTAGAGCAATCTTTATTCTAATCGTGTTATTTAGATCGTTATGCAACTGTCCAAAAAGCTCAAAAGCATCAGCTTAAGCATTGATATCAGAAATAGTACCAGACGAAAGTGTAATTATTCTGTCAGCCAAATGATAATAGTTGTCGTCGTGGGAAATCACGATGACGGTTTTACCCTTATTTTTAAGACCTGGTAAGATTTCATTGTAAAATTTAGACCTAAAATAAGGGTCTTGATTGGCAGCCCATTCATCAAATAAATAGATGGGTTTATCTTCAAGAAGAACTCTAAGTAAATTCAGTCTGCCACGTTGTCCAAATGACAAATCAACATCTGAAATAAATAGATGCTGAGTTTCAATTTTATCATCAATTCCTAGAAGTGCAGAAATTCGCTTCATGTCCTCCTCGTTGGTGGTTAATGATAAATATCTTAAATCTTGAAAGACATGGGAGTCGGTAAAAGTTGCAGCAAATAGATTGCGATATTCAAAGATATTATCCT
>RFPJ01000132.1 GCA_009926145.1 Bacteroidota bacterium | reverse complement strand
GTTATTAAGATCATCAAGTCTAAGAATTTTGGGTGCGCCTACCTCAGAACTTCCCCCAAGATAGAGTCGTGAGCTTGGCCGTCTTTTACTAAAGCTTAAAGCGGTTACTGTATAGCCATTGCCCACAGAAACATGCCGAAGACGTTCCCATCCATTCATGTTAGGATCACCGGTATTTCGGGGGAGTGTGGTCATTTCAGTGTTCAGAAAAATATGATTCCCAGAAGGGTAGGCCACATTGTTTTCATTGGTAGGATCCACAGCAAAAGGATGAATGAATAGCTGTCCGGTAGCCTCAGATGGTTCTACATACGACCAATTGGTTGCTTGGCCATTAAAATTATAGTTATACCGTATAGTCGTTCCCCTTTGAGAAGAGGTGATGAAGTAATTCTTTCCTAGGTAAGCAAAGGAGCCGTCGCCGGAGGATACATCGACACTAGCCGCATGATTTCCTGCGGTATTGTATTTAAAATAGGGAGAACCATTGTCCTGCGTACCCCCAAGAATCCGGGTATCAGCAGAATCAGGATGTAAGCTTACGGTGTAGAATTGAGTAATGTTATAACCATCTTCTCGCGTACTCCAGGAAACTGGATTAGCCGTTATATCAAAAGTCACGCTAATACCACCATCATGAGCACTGAATGCTTTTTTAGGATTATTTGGATCAAAAACTAAATTGTGCTGATCGGCATGATGGTTTTTATATCCACTAACATTGTTGGCATAGGCATATCCACCAATCCAGATATTAGGATCGTTACTGGTCGTTACAGGACTACTAAAACCATTTAAGGATCGGAATAAATTGATTCCACCTATGAAGACTATATTTGGATTTTCAGGTGAAACCACACAGAGTAGATTGTAACCACCCTGAGGGTTTAAGCTACCAACCGCTCCCCCAAAATTGGGAATATTCGCACTTCGATCTAGAGCACTTACATAATTTAAATCGGTGGTCACAAACATAAACAGTTTCAAGCCACTGGCACCTCCACCGGTATCGGTTAGCAAATAAAAGATATCTTGATTAGATGGAGCCACCCCAATTTCGGATCTATAGTGAGTGGTTGGAAAGCTATCCGGAGTTATGTCTTTCCATGTACTACCATTGTCAGTGGATACGTAAACACCAGGAGGGGATTCACTACCGCTGTCACCAAAACCCGTAGAAACCACTGCATATACTTTACCGCTGGAGGTAATCTCAACATCGGCATACCGATGCTCATTTACTCCGCCTAGTACCAACGAATAGGAATTGAAATCATCGGTGGTTCTGAACACTCCAAAGGCATTACTCGTGAAAAAGATACTACCTGTGGTAGGACTAATCTCAATAGCAGAAATAAAGTCAAATTGGGAGTTGAAACTATCGTCTATGTCCTCAGTGCTAGCTATTACATTCCAACTTTCACCATTATCGGTTGATTTATAGATACCAGAACCATAGTAATTTCCCCCACCAGATCCACGAGCACCTGCCGAACCATAATATTCACCAGTGGTATAGTACCAAGTATTAGGGGAATTAGGATGTTGAACAACATCCGTAACGGCTAAGTTATGCCCTGGATTAGATTTTAGAGACCAATTTTTTCCGCCATCGGTGCTCTTCCATATCCCTCCAGATGCTCCCCCAGCAATAAGAATATTCGAATTTCTTTTATCTATCGCCAATCCACGAGTTCGACCACTTACATCAAATGGGCCAATTTCACTCCATGCCATCTCATTGAAACTTTTCTGTTTATTTACGAGACTTCTATCCAAGTCTTTTGCAAATAACAGTTCTTTTTGTCGCATGCTTCTAGGTATCTCATTGGTTTTGGGATCTCTAAGCATGGTGAATAAATATTCTTGTCTACCTTCGTTGGTCGTAGCTCGATAGTCCATTTTTTTTGCCAGCTTGGGAGCAATATCACTAGATTCGCTGGGTGTTGAAATGGATTCGTTGCTCGGGTTGAAGAGGGAGTTATAGCCGTAGTAAGCACCAATACCCATAGCGGCTAAAAGAATAAAAAAGAAAAATCGCTTCATCTGTTGTTTGTTTTGTAGTAATGCGGTTGCTAGCAATCAATTGAGATATTTGCTAAGAGAGCCTATACCTGTGGTTAAAAAGTGTACACAAGTACATATATATAAGGTATCCCAAAAAGCATGAAAAACGTTCAATTAACTCCTTGATAATACAAAAAAAACGAATATCTCTAAAATTTGGTAACTCAAATAGCCTTCAATTTGTACTAGCCTATAGGGTCTAATTCCTATTTTTTCCCTTATATTCACGGTATGTCTGAATCTCTAGATTTATTTAAGCAGTACGTCGCCCAAACCAGTGATCATCCCATTGGATTAGAAATTGAACGAGCGGAAGGACCATTTCTTCATACGAGTGACGGAAAGAGATTTGTGGATTTTATTTCTGGGATTGCTGTAAGTAGTCTTGGGCATCGACATCCATCGGTGATTTCGGCGATTAAAGAACAATTAGATCGTCATTTGCATGTCATGGTATATGGCGAATTTGTTCAGAAAGCTCAATGGGAATTAGCCAGAGAATTAATTGAGCTATTACCCGATACACTGGAACAAGTTTATTTTGTAAACAGTGGTACTGAGGCCAATGAAGGGGCATTGAAACTAGCAAAGAAAGCTACCGGAAGAAGCAAATTACTTGCCTTTCACAATTCATACCATGGCGATACTCATGGCTCCCTAAGTGTCACCGGCCGTAATGTGTACAGAGATCCATACTTGCCTTTATTACCCGATGTTCACTTTTTAGATTTCAATAGTACTCAGAGTTTATCTC
>RFPJ01000131.1 GCA_009926145.1 Bacteroidota bacterium | reverse complement strand
TCGTACTGACCAAATCCTGCGCCCCACCAACCAGAATTACGATTACCCGAGATACTTCTATTCAATAGAATTACTTCTGGGTTTCCTTGTAAATCGGTGGATGTGAATAACGCTCCGTATGCATCAGCCGAGCCGCTATTAAATATATCATAGCGACCTGTATCCATGATGTGTTTTGCTTGATCCCGTGCAATCTGAAGATAAGCATCAGCTGTTCCTGCTAAATTTAAGTAGGAATGATACTTTCTAAAGGTTCCCTCAAATAAAGCATAGCGAGCCATATAGGTTCGTACCACATCATTTTTTACATCACCGGTTGATGCTGTTTCGCGAACATGCTCTGCGGCAAAAGTTAAATCTTCGAAGATTTTATCTACTACAAATTCACGACTATCTACGGATTTATATAGATCCTGATCGTCGGTACCGAGTACTTTATCGTACCAAGGCACATTCCCAAATCGCTGGATTTTATCCATATAAAATCGAGCTCTATGGAATCTAGCCACCCCTTCAAAGTGATCTAAGGTTTCCTGAGGTACGTCTGCTTTTTCGAAATTTTCAAGAAAATAGTTGATATTTCTAAGCTTTGACCAACTCCATCCTCCAGTAAAATCTTGGGATGTTAAATCAAATACCATCACATTTCGTAATTCTGAAGAACCAGAAGTAGTCGCATCATCGGATTGTTCATGATTAAGATCCATAACATTTGGCCAATCAATCATTGAATTGACATACATCTGTAAATCTTCTGCAGAATTGAAGAAGTTTTCTCGCCCAATTTCTGTTTTGGGTTCCACATTCAATAAGCTATCGTCGCACTGCATTAATAGGAGTGCAACCAAGACTAGTATATTTGCTTTAAATAATGATTTCATAATTATTGAAATTGGATCTTAAATTAAAATTGAACATTAATGCCAAGCGAATAGCGTCGCTGGAAGGGATACACATAACCCCTGCCATTATTAGTAACAGCTTCAGGATCTACTATATCCGATATTTCTGACCATTCCATTAGATTTTCTCCACTCAAATACACACGTACCTGTGATAGGCCTAAAGACTGAATAATTTCACCTGGTAGGCGATACCCAATGGTTAAATTCTTCCATCGTAGATAGGATGCGTCTAAGAGATATTTATTATTAGGCGTGCTACCTGCGCCATAGGTATTAACATCCATGTTCCAAGCTTGAAGTACCGGATAACGACTATCTGTATTAGCATTAGCTAGCCCCATAT
Organism: Bacteroidota bacterium; assembly: GCA_009926145.1. Lineage (GTDB taxonomy): Bacteria > Bacteroidota > Rhodothermia > Balneolales > Balneolaceae > UBA1275. Next base: position 1,601 of record RFPJ01000131.1, on the reverse strand, counting down.
CGATGTACTTTTGAGAGTGTTGCGACATCGCTTCAGGACTGTCATCTGCCGGACGATAGTAATCTAGCAAGTGGGTAAAACCTCCGTTATATGGCTGCTGATGGAATCCCCAAAACACATAATGGAATGGATAATAATCTCTTTTTCCTATGCCTTGGAAAAATGTTTGAACATCAAAACCTTTGTAGTTGAAATCAAGGTTTATTCCAAATCTATATCTAGCCTGTGAGTTACCAATTACCTTCAAATCACCTGGATCTGCTACAGTGGTACCTTTGGTAATAACCCCATCACCATTTATGTCAGCAAATTTTATGGATCCAACGGTGGTAGGAATAGCGCCCCAAGGCACCATTGAGCTTTGATCTGGAGAATTAGCTATTTCTTCTTCACTTTGGAAGAACCCATCAACGGTCATACCCCAAATTTCCCCAATTTGTGCACCAACATAGTATTGGTTCAAATTTTGATTAGGGTTATCGAATGAAGTAATCTCAGATTGAGCATCGGCAAGAGTTAATCGAGCGCCAAATGATAAACGGTCATTTAAGAAATTAAAGTTGTCTCGATAATTGACCGCTACTTCCCATCCTTTAGTACGTAAATCAGCCGCATTCTCATTAGGTTCTGAAGTACCCAAAACCGATGGAAGGTCTTTTCCTAGGGTAAGCATTCCTTCGGTATCCCTTGTATAGAGATCCAGATTAAATTGGAGCTTACTTTCAAGAATCTCTATGTCAAGGCCAACATTTTGAGAAGTAACTTCTTCCCAGGTATAGTTTGAGGAGACCATACCAGGAGCCGAAATAGAGAGAGGGCGGTTATTATCAAACAGATAGCTATTATTATAGGTACTCATGCTTGGGATATAGCCAAAATCAGATACTGATTGGTTACCCAATGTTCCGTAGGATGCACGTAACTTAAACACATTAATAGCATCTACCTTAAAGAAACTTTCTTGATCGAGTCTCCATCCCAATGAAGCGGAAGGAAAGAAGCCGTATCGGTCATTTTCAGGAAATCGAGATGATCCGTCATAGCGCCCGTTAAACTCAACAATATATTTTTCCTTGAATATATAATTAAGTCGCCCAAATACTCCTTGTACCGCCCATCCGGTATATGAATCACTAGTATTAGTACTACCCAAGGCCAATGAAATAGATGGTAATGAAGAGGAAATTACATCTGTGATTGATGTATTTACTCTATAATAATCATACGATTCTTGGTTATAGCCAATAATACTAGATAACTGATGATCTTGGAACTGCTTATTTAGTGAAGCGTAAATATTCAATACCTGATAATCATAATCCATTCGATAGCGATATACAGCCGTATTCCCAAGCTCACGAACATCATTAGGACCATACCCAATACGATATTTTTTGTAATCCCAATCGTAATTCCGTTTTTCGCTACGAATCGTATAATCAGCGTTTAGTGAAAGTAGAGAAGGAATAATATCGGAGCGTAAAGTAAAAGTCGTTTGAAACTTGTTGTATTCGTCCACAAAGTCACCGCCCTCTGTTAATTGGGCTGCTAATTGCCCCGCTGCTGAATTCGCCCAAGTACCATCGGGATTTTTATGCCAC
>RFPJ01000014.1 GCA_009926145.1 Bacteroidota bacterium | reverse complement strand
TAGAACTTAGAGACATGCAAAAGACTATTCTAAATGAAATGATAAAGAATCTAGATTAATCTTCTGCTTCTCCTGGATCGCCCTCTTCTTCATCGTTCACCACGCGGGTTACCGCAGCAATGGAACCGTCAGAGTCTAATCTCATAATGCGGACTCCCTGGGTGTTTCTACCCATAGTTCGAATACCGCCGCAATTCATTCGGATTACTTTTCCTCTTTGAGTAATTACCATTAAATCATCTTGATCCGAAACTTCTTTAAGAGCTATTAAGCCCCCGGTTTTAGGAGTGGTTTTCAGCGTGATTACACCTTTACCACCTCGGCTTTGTTCACGATAGTCGTCAACTAGCGAACGTTTCCCAAAACCGTTTTCTGATATGGCGAGCACGGTTGCCTCGTGTGTATTTTTAATAACGACCATATCCACAATTTCATCATTTTTACCCAGCGTCATGCCGCGAACACCAGAGGTATTTCTACCCATTTGTCGCACATCATTTTCATGAAATCGGATAGCCCGGCCATTACTGTTGGCAAGTATGATATTAGACTCACCATCGGTTAATTCAGCCCCTAGCAGCCCGTCACCATCTTTAATGCTGATAGCAATAATGCCGTCTCTTCTTGGTCTGCTATAGGCTTCAAGGCTTGTTTTCTTAATTTGACCATTAACCGAGCACATAACAATAGATTTGTTCTTGAGGTACTCTTCGTCGTCTAAAGATTTAACAGGTACAAAGGCCTTAATAGCGTCTTCTTTTTCAATTTCTATAAGGTTTACTATTGCGCGACCTCTTGCTAAGCGCCCACCTTCTGGAATTTCATATACCTTCAACCAGTAACATTTACCTTTTTCGGTGAAAAAGAGTATGTAATTATGATTAGTGGCCACAAATAAATGCTCTACGTATTCTTCCTCACGAGTAGTGGTGCCTTTCATTCCTTTACCCCCGCGGCGCTGTCGGCGGTATCCGCTAAGTGGCATACGCTTAATGAATCCTTTATTGGAGATGGTAACTACTACATCCTCATCTGCAATCATATCTTCTACACTAAAATCTTCGGCAGAATATACAATCTGGGTGCGACGTTCATCACCATATCGATCTAACAAATCATCAAGTTCAATCTTGATAATTTCAGTTTGACGGTCTCTATCGGAAAGGATAACTCTGAATTCGGCAATTTTGTCTACAATTTCATTGTATTCAGAATCAATTTTGTCACGCTCAAGACCGGTTAGTTTCTGTAAGCGCATTTCAAGAATGGCTTTAGCCTGTATATCCGTTAGCGCAAAATTCTTGCGTAACTCCACATTTGCTTCTTGAGGGTTTTTAGAGGCTCTAATTATTTTTATAACCTCATCTAAATTATCAAGAGCAATTTTTAAACCTTCAAGTATATGAGCTCGGGCTTCAGCCGCTTCTAAATCATAAATCGTTCTACGGATAATGATGTCGATGCGATGTTCAACATAGTGCCGTATGAGCTCCCTTAAATCCATAACCTTTGGACGACCTTGCACCAAGGCTAGGTTGATAATTCCAAAGGTAGTTTGCATTTGGGTGTACTTATACAATTGATTTAAGACTACACCGGCATTCGCAGATCTTTTCAGAATGATTACAATTCTCATTCCTTCACGATCACTCTCGTCTCTTACTTCCGAGATCTCGGTAATTTTTTCAGTGTGAACCAGCTCGGCTATCTTCTCAATAAGAGAACTCTTATTCACCTGATAGGGAATCTCGGTGATAACAATTTGTTCACGACCACCTCTGAGCTCCTCGGTATTTGCCCGGGCGCGTAAGGTTACTTTGCCTCGACCCGTCTCATAGGCTTCACGCACGCCTTCATAGCCATAGATAATTCCACCCGTTGGGAAATCTGGCGCCGTGATGTGGCTCATTAATTCTTTTATTTCAATAGAATTATTGTCTAAATAAGCCTTAATTCCATTAATAACCTCGGTTAGGTTGTGGGGCGCCATATTGGTCGCCATACCAACAGCAATACCGGAAGCTCCATTAACTAATAAGTTAGGAAGCGAGCCTGGTAGTACCGTAGGCTCTAAAAGGGTATCGTCGAAGTTGCTTTGATAGTCAACCGTGTTCTTATTGATGTCGGTAAGCAGTTCTTCGGCAATACGATCCATGCGCACCTCTGTATAACGCATAGCGGCAGCGGAGTCACCATCCACTGAACCGAAATTTCCTTGACCATCGACTAAAGGGTATCGTAAAGAAAAATCCTGTACCATCCGCACGATAGAATCATAAACCGCAGAATCACCGTGGGGGTGATACTTACCTAAAACCTCACCAACTATACGAGCGCTCTTTTTGTACCCTCTGTTATGCAACATACCGAGATCATTCATCCCGAATAAAACACGCCGGTGCACAGGCTTAAGACCGTCGCGAACATCTGGAAGCGCCCGTGATACAATAACCGACATCGAATAATCGATGTAGGATGATTGCATTTCATCTTCAATGGTTATTGGAACTATTTTTTCTCTAGCCATTCTGAATAATTATAATTGTTAAAAAGATTTTGAGGTAGACGGTATTCTGTTAGATATCCAATTTTGCATACTTAGCGTTTCGCTCAATGAACTCTCTTCGTGGTGTTACGTCATCACCCATAAGAGTTGAAAACATTTTATCGGCACCCGCAGCATTTTCTATGGTTACCTGTTGAAGGGTACGCGTTTCGGGATCCATGGTCGTTTCCCAGAGCTGATCGGGGTTCATCTCACCAAGCCCCTTATATCTAGATACATCGAATTTTCGTTTCGATTTTTTGAGTTCTCGAATAATTTTATCCCGTGTATCATCGTCCCAAGCATAATCGATGTTTTTACCAGCGGTGATTCTATAAAGCGGCGGCGTTGCAATATATACATACCCCATCTCCACAATTAGGCGCATATACCGATAGAAGAAAGTCAATAATAGCGTTCGGATATGAGACCCATCAACATCGGCATCGGTCATGATGATGATTTTGTGGTATCGTAATTTTTCTAAATCAAACTCTTCTTCTGAGTGTCCAAGGCCTGCACCTAGTGCTGTTACCATTGCTTGAATCTCTCTGTTTTCAAGGATTTTATTGATCTTAGCTTTTTCAACGTTAAGAATTTTACCCCTAAGCGGAAGAATAGCCTGGAAGCTTCTATTTCTACCCATTTTTGCAGAGCCACCCGCAGAGTCACCCTCCACAAGGTAAATTTCACTATGCTCTGGGTCTTTTATTGAGCAGTCGGCTAGCTTTCCTGGGAGTCCACCGCCACTCATCACGCTCTTTCTTTGAACCAATTGCCGTGCTTTTCTTGCGGCCTCTCTGGCCTCCGCAGCTAACACAACTTTCTCGATAACTTTTTTTGCAATCTTTGGATTTTGCTCAAGATATTCATTTAGCTGATCGTAAACCGTCACTTCGACAGCACTTTGCACTTCGGAATTACCCAATTTCGTTTTGGTTTGTCCTTCAAATTGTGGTTCAGCAACCTTAACGCTCAATACAGCCGTTAACCCTTCGCGGAAATCTTCACCGGAGATATTAACTTTGCTACCAGACTTAATGATATTGTTCTTCTCTGCGTAGTTTTTTAACGAGCGGGTTAATGCTCTTCTAAAACCGGAAACATGCGTCCCGCCTTCTCTAGTGTTAATGTTATTGACATAGGAATGGACATTTTCCGAGTAGGAGGTGTTGTATTGTAAAGAGAGTTCCACTGGTACCCCCTCAACATCACCACTAATATAGATTGGCTCGGGGGTGATGCCGTCTCGACTTTCATCTAAATACGCCACAAAATCTTTAAGTCCGCCTTCATAATGATATTCTGCCCGGCCCATTTCTGGATCCTCTTCGCGTTCATCGATTAGTTCGATGGTAACCTCCGGATTCAGAAACGCCAATTCTCTCATTCGATCGGCGATGATGTTGAATTTGAATTCAGTTGTTTGGGTGAATATGGTGGGATCTGGGAGAAAAGAGATGGTAGTACCTCTTTTGTCCGTTTTACCCTCTACCACTAAGGGCGATTTGGTGTCCCCCCGCTCAAAGCCCATGGTATGAATTTTACCATCTCTATGAATTTCAGCCTTAAACCAAGTGGATAGCGCGTTAACACAACTTACGCCAACCCCGTGTAGACCGCCGGACACTTTATAGGTGTCCTTATCGAACTTACCCCCGGCATGTAGTTTTGTAAGTACTACTTCTACCGCAGGGATACCTAATTTTGGATGCATATCAACAGGTATACCCCGGCCATTATCAGTAATAGCCATAGAGCCATCTTTTTTTATGGCAACAGTGATATAATCGCAGTGACCGGCCAAGGCTTCATCAATTGAATTATCTACCACTTCATTGATGAGGTGGTGAAGACCTCGCTGGCCAGTGTCGCCAATATACATGGCGGGTCTTTTTCTTACTGCTTCTAAACCTTCTAAAACCTGAATATTCGACGCTTTATAGTCGCCTTTATTTTCTGTAGCCATAAATAAATAAGATAGCTTTTGTAGATGATGATATTATTTGGTGAAAATAGCGTTTATAGACCCAAAAACAAAAAAAGTGAGGGTTATTATTGAAAAAACATGAGATAAAGGCGTAGAATCGAAATTTGAGCGCCCTTTGGCGGATGAGGGGTACCTGTTTCGTTAATAATTTGTGGAAAACCACAAATTTTTGTGATTTTTCCCCGTTATTGACGTTGTTTTTTGAAAATTATACCTCTATCTTTGGTGTCTATCTCAAAATTCTAGAAAAAAGAACATGTCGCGAAGAGACGATATTACTGGAAAAAAAGCTATGAATGGTTACCGTTCGTCAAAGGCGAACAACAAAACCAAGCACCGCTTTCATTTAAATTTACAGAAACGAAGCTTTTACATTCCTGAGGAAGACAAGTGGGTTACTTTAAAAGTATCTGCTAAGACGCTTCGAACCATCAACAAAAAAGGTATTTCTGCCGTATTAAAAGACGCGCGCAGAAAAGGCACCTTATTAAAAAAGGTATAAAAGATGGCAAAAGGTAATAGAGTACAAGTCATTTTGGAGTGTACAGAGAAGCCAGGAAGCTCTCGGTATGTAACCACCAAAAATAGAAGAACCCAAACTGAGCGTATGGAACTTAAGAAGTATAATCCTGTACTTCGCAAGCATACCCTTCACAAAGAAATTAAATAATATAGAACCATGGCAAAGAAGCAAGTATTCGGTTCCGAGGCACTACAGCAAAAAGCATCCGCTAGAAAAATGGCTAAAGTTGTAGTATCTACAAAAAATGAAAATGGCAAATACAGCTACCGTGAGGTAATGATCGACCAAGATAACGTGAGTGAGTTTTTGTCTAAGAACAAATCTTAATCCTGTTTCTCCAACATTTTTCTAGGTTATACATTAGCTTGTATAACCTTTTTTTTTGCATATTTCTCCCACAGTTATTGTCCTGAACGTCAATAACAAATTCCAAAAACATCAAATCTGAATAATATGTTAAAGGAACGCATTTTAAGTGATTTAACCGCTGCCATGAAAGCTAAAGAAGCTCAACGGCTACAAGTGCTCAGAAGTCTGAAAGCGAAACTTTTGGAAAAAGAGATAGAAATGCGTTCGGGAGGGCATGCCGAAATAACCGAAGAGGACGCCATAGCTGTTCTAACTAAAGCAGCAAAACAGAGAAAAGAATCTATTCAGCAATTTATCGATGGTAACCGACCAGATTTAGCAGAAACAGAACAAGCCGAACTTGCAATCATCGAATCTTATTTACCTGAACCAATGTCCGAAGTTGAAATCATTGCCATAATAGATGCAAAAATAAAACAAGTAGGGGCTTCTGGGCTACAAGATTTAGGCAAGGTTATGGGGCCCATTATGGGACAACTAAAAGGAAAGGCAGACGGAGGATTGGTTAATCGACTTGTAAAAGCCCGTTTGGAGTCCTAAAATGGAATACTTATTAGATATTCTTATTGGATTGCCGTTACTTTATACCGCATACAAAGGAGCGGTTAACGGAATCGTTAAAGAATTATTGAACATCCTTGGGGTTGTGTTAGCCGTATATGGCACATTTAAATATATGGACGAGGTAGCCGCCTTTATTTCAAAATTTTTTGAAGACCCAACACAGAGTTTTATTCCTTTTTTAGCTGGGGCTATTATTTTTATCGGAGTACTCAGTGTCATATCCATTATTGCTTATTGGACGAGAGCATGGTTAGATGCCGTTAATTTAGGTACCGTCAATAGGTTTTTAGGGGCCATTTTCGGAATGTTAAAGGCCGCGATTATCATAAGCACGGTTTTCATACTGTTATCTGGATTTAATATTCCAAGTGATGATGTACGAAAGCAATCCTTCATCTATCCCTATATCATACAAGTTGGACCAACAGCCTTTAATGTTGTAACCACTATTTATCCTGCTGCTGAAAATTATACCGAGACGCTTAAGAAAACTTTAGATAATTATAATCCCATTCAAAATTTGCCTGCTATAAATCAAGACAAATGAAATTTTTATCCGTAGACGAACAATTATCCATTATAGAGAGGGGCGCCGTAGAGATTGTCCCGGTAGAAGAACTAAAAGAAAAATTAGCAAAATCAATAACGACCAAAACTCCGCTTAAAGTAAAGTTAGGGGTTGACCCAACAAGGCCTGATTTACATTTAGGTCATTCTGTAATTTTGAGGAAGCTCCGTCAATTTCAGGATTTAGGTCATGATGCCATTCTCATCATTGGTGGTTTTACGGCTATGATAGGCGACCCAACGGGTCAAAACACAACTCGCCCCCCCTTAACTAAAGATGCAGTAGCGTCAAACGCCCAAAGTTACATCGATCAGGCGCAAAAAATTCTAGATCCAGAACGACTTCAGATCGTAAATAACTTAGATTGGTTAGGCCCAATGAGCTTTATGGATGTGATACATCTAAGTTCAAAAATGACGGTTGCACGCATGATTGAACGCGATGATTTTTCGAAAAGGTTTTCAAATAATGAGCCTATTTCACTCCACGAATTTCTTTATCCGCTGGCCCAAGGTCAGGATTCCGTCCACTTGGAAAACGATATTGAATTGGGTGGAACCGACCAGAAATTTAATCTTTTGGTAGGTCGGAATCTTCAAAAAGAAAAAGGATTAAGCCCTCAAATCTGTTTGATGATGCCACTATTGGTAGGGACTGATGGTTCAGCAAAAATGTCGAAGTCCTATGACAATTATATTGGGATTAACGAACATCCAAACGACATGTATGGGAAGTCATTATCCATTCCAGATGATTTAATCTATACCTATTTTGAGCTTACTACAGATGTCCCTACAACTGAATTACCCGCAATAAAGGAGAAATCAGAGAAGGACCCAAGAAATGCCAAGCATGATTTAGCGTTCAAGTTAGTTGAGATGTATCACGGCTTAGATGCTGCAAAAGGTGCTCGAGAACATTTTGAGACTACCATTATACAGAAGAAAGTTCCGGATGACGCCCCAATCTATGAGCTACAACTTGGAGGCGAGTACCGGATAATGGAGATCATTGCAGAACTAAACTTTTCTCCAAGTAATGGGGAAACTAAGCGATTGATCAAGCAGGGCGGAGTCAGTCTGAATGATGAAAAAGTCATGGACGCTGGTTATATCATCTCGCCAACCGAAGGAGAGGAATTCATATTGAAAGTAGGGAAACGAAAATACGCCGTATTAAAAGCTAATTAACGATGTCTAGTAAGATCGTTTCCTCTTATAATGTAAATGGTATTCGAGCGGCAGCACGAAAAGGCTTATCCGAATGGATAGAAACCACCGGTCCAGACTTTATTTGTTTCCAAGAGATGAGAGCTAATGACGAAGATATATCAGCCGCTCTGCCACCAATGGGTTATCATGCTTATCACGAAATTGCTGAGAAAAAAGGATACTCTGGAGTATCCATTTTTAGCAAGGAGCCTGCCCTTAACGTGCAAAGAGGTCTAGGGGTTGATTGGATAGATGCGGAAGGCCGAGTGATTTTAGCAGAATATGAGCACTTCAATTTAGTATCGGCTTATTTTCCAAGCGGTACCACAGGTGATATCCGACAGGATATGAAAATGGAGTTCTTAGAACATTTTATGGGTTATGCCAAGAAATTATTGGGGCAAGTGAAACCACTAATCATATGTGGAGATTTCAACATTTGTCATAAAGAAATCGATATCCATAACCCCAGTAAACAGCATAAAACTTCCGGCTTCCTACCTGAAGAAAGGGCCTGGGTGGATTCATTCATTGCAACGGGCTTAAATGACGCCTATCGTGTTTTATATCCTGATATAGGTGATCAGTATTCGTGGTGGAGTTATCGTGCAGGTTCCAAGGCGAGAAATAAAGGATGGCGAATAGATTACCACATGATAAGCGCCGATTTGGTTTCTACGGTTGAAGGTGCTAAAATGGAAAAACAATGGGACATGTCGGATCATGTGCCTGTAACCGTAACCTATTCGATATAAATGCCAACGCATTATAAAGGAAGCCCTCGAGAAATTGAGACACTGAATGCATTTATAAAACTCAGTAGAGCGAGTAATACACTGCACAACTATTTATCCCGTAAACTTGCAGAATGTGATATCACAGAAAGTCAGTTTGGCGTCTTAGAGGCCTTATATCATTTGGGGCCATTAAATCAGAAAGCACTAGGGGATAAAATCTTAAAGTCAGGTGGTAATATTACCATGGTGGTGATGAACCTAGAAAAACAGGGTTGGGTTCAAAAAGATAAAGACCCAACAGATTTACGCTCTCATATAATAAGACTGACCCCTGCAGGAGAAGATTTTATTGCCACCATTTTTCCGAATCATATTGAGCGCGTGGTAGAGCTATTTAGTGAGCTCAGTAACGAAGAGCTCGCCACCTTTGGGGATTTATGTAAAAAAATCGGGTTGAAAGCGGCTCAAAGCAGTTAAAATGACCTCAGGTGGTATTCAAAGATTACTGATTTAAAGCTCAACCTCAAGTTTAGAGATTTGATCTCTAATTCGGGCAGCCTCCTCAAATTCCATGTTTTTCGCAGCGTGAATCATGGTTTCGCGGAGATGCTCTAGCAGTTTTTCCTTAGATTCGAAGTGAACCTCATTCATAGCGGGGTTGGCACGATACGATAAGCCCTTGTCCGCTACCCGTACACTCTCAAGGTAATCGGCTTGTGCTGCTGCTTCAGCTTCCTTCGAAAAGTCGACTTTTTGGGTTGAAATGAGCGCTGGGTCTACCAGCGGTTTCAGTTCTTTCTCGATGGTGGCGGGCGTTATACCGTGCTTTTCATTATAGGCTTTTTGAATCTCCCTGCGGCGCTCGGTTTCTTCAATAACTTTACGCATGCTGTCCGTGATTTTATCTGCGTACATAATGGCCTTTCCCTTAACATTACGCGCGGCACGGCCAACGATTTGAAACAGCGAGGTTTCGGATCGCAAAAAACCTTCCTTGTCGGCATCCATAATGGCTACAAGACTAAGCTCTGGGATGTCGATACCTTCCCTGAGCAGATTAATCCCCACAAGCACATCAAAATCACCTCTTCTAAATTTATATAGAACTTCAATCCGCTCGAGGGCATCCAATTCCGAGTGCATATAGGCGGCGCTAATCCCAATATCTTTTAGATAGGCGCTGAGTTCTTCAGATAGTCGTTTTGTAAGGGTGATTACCAAGACTCGTTCCTTTTTTTCTACCCTAATGCGAATTTCTTCTAGGAGGTCATCTACTTGGTTGCCTAAGGGGCGAACTTCTAGTTCGGGCTCCATCAAGCCGGTTGGCCGAATGATTTGTTCGGTAAAAACACCCTCGCTTTTCACTAGTTCATAATCGGCAGGGGTGGCGCTCACAAAAATGGCTTGGTTCACCATGCCCTCCCACTCTTCAAAGGTCAATGGTCGGTTGTCAAGGGCCGAGGGGAGGCGAAAGCCATGTTCAACCAACTCGGTTTTCCGGGAACGGTCGCCTCCATACATAGCATTAATTTGAGGAACCGTTTGATGACTTTCATCCACCACGAGTAGAAAATCCTTGGGGAAATAATCCAACAGGCAATAAGGTCGTTCACCCGGTTTTCGTGCGCTTAAATGCCGCGAATAGTTTTCAATCCCACTACAGTAGCCAATTTCCTGTATCATTTCCAAATCAAAGAGCGTCCGCTGTTCAAGGCGTTTGGCCTCAAGGTATTTATCCATATCGAGTAATTCTTCAACCCGAAAAGAAAGTTCTTCCCGAATGGCTTTGATGGTTTCTTCTTGGCGCCCCTTGGAAGTTACATAATGGGATGCTGGGTAAATTCGAAATTCTTGCACTTGTTCTTTAATTGCCCCGGTTTCCACATCAAAAATGGCCATTTCTTCAATTTCATCCCCCCAAAAGGTAATGCGCAAGCCCTCATCGGAGTAGGCGGGGAATACATCTACCACATCGCCCCGAACCCTAAAGACGCCGCGATGGAAATCATGATCTTTACGGGTATAATGCAAATCAACTAAATCGTAGAGCAGGGTGTTACGCGGAATCTCCATCCCGGTTTTAAGGGTGATAATGAGTTTTTCATACTCCGATGGAGATCCGATGCCGTAAATACAGCTAACCGAGGAAACAATAATCACGTCTCGGCGACCAGAAAGTAATGAGCTGGTGGCACGTAATCTCAGCCGTTGGATTTCTTCATTGATGGAAAGGTCTTTTTCAATGTATTTATCTTGGGATGAAATATAGGCCTCGGGTTGATAGTAGTCGTAATAGGAAATAAAAAACTCCACTCGGTTTTCCGGGAAAAAATCACTCAGCTCTCGGAATAATTGGGCGGCTAACGTTTTATTATGACTCATGACAAGGGTTGGTCGCTGCACATTCTCAATTACACTAGCAACCGTGCGAGTTTTACCAGAGCCCGTGATTCCCAACAGTGTTTGAAAGCGATCACCAGCTAGAATTCCCTCGGTTAATTCTTTGATGGCATTTGGCTGGTCCCCAGCGGGCTCGAATGGTGAATGTAGGCGAAACTCTGACATCTCGAAAGGTACGGGTTTTTAGCGTTAGCTGTAGGAATCTGTTGGTTATTTTAAACAAAAAGATATCATGATGGCTTTGGGGTGGTATCTCAGAACTACATCGCTTATTATAGGTGGTATTTTTGAATTTGACATTAGATTGGTCGCATGCCACACCAAAATAAAAACCTACAAGAATCAAGGCAGAAGATAGACGCCATAGATGAACAAATACTCGACCTATTGGTGCAGAGAGGAGAGATTGTTCAAGAGGTCATAAAAACGAAGCTCGCACATCAACTACCTGTTTTTGTACCGATTAGAGAGCAAGAAAAAACAGAGGCGTTCAAATTATTGGCATCTGAAAAAGGCATAGATCCTGCATGGGCTGAAGATTTTTTGCGTATGATTATGAGTTCGTCTCGTCAACGCCAATCCGAGCACGCATTTCCTAGGGCAACTGAGGAGATTAAGCACTTGGTGTTTATTGGTGGTGATGGAGGAATGGGCCGCCTGTATAAACGTATGGCGGACCAATCGGGATATCAAACGACTAGTATAGACAAAGGGAATTGGCATGAATTGGACGAGGCGCTAAAAACCGCGCATATGGTTGTTGTTACGGTTCCTATACATGTGACTAGTTCGGTTATCCAGCGGTTGAAGGGACGCTTGCCGGCCTCTGTGTTACTTGCCGATTTTACGTCGAACAAGCGGGCGCCTATTAGCGAAATGCAATCTATTCATGAGGGTCCAATTTTAGGTTTACACCCTATGCACGGTCCCGACGTTGAGAACCTTTCCAAGCAGCTTATGGTCGCATGTACTGTTCAGGGAGAAGCAGAGAGTCAGTGGTTTCTCGATCAATGCGAACTTTGGGGAATGCGCCTGATTAAAGCGGATGCTGAAAAACATGACCATGTAATGCATTTAGTCCAGGGATTGAGGCATTTTGTGGCATTACTTCACGGCTCTTTTATGAAGCACTACGATTTGAAACCCAATGACATGCTAAACTATTCCTCACCTATTTATCGGGCAGAACTGATGATGACCGGGCGAATATTTGCTCAAAGCGCTGAATTATATGCTGATATTGTTTTCGCCAATGAGGAGCGGCGCAAATTGTTACTTAGTTTTTTTAAACACCATCACATGCTTGCCGAAATGGTAGAAAACAATGATCGAGAGGGCTTTATTCGCGAGTTTGAACAGGTGACGGACTTCTTCGGTTCATTCGCGACTCAAGCCTTACAGGAGTCGGGTTATTTAATCAATCGCCTAGCAGATCGATTTGCGGAGTAGCGCTTCATCTAAGGGTCATGTTGTTGCAAGGGCCTTGTTAGCCAATATTTTTGTGTTGTTATGGCTAAATACAATTTTAATGTTAGGTTATTAAAATTATATTCAATTATTCTTCACTTAGACGTATAAAAAAAGGTTGAATTAGTAGATGTAAGATGTAAACACATCTTGTAGTTATAAAGGTTACCGAAGATTGTTTTGCTATGCTTTTACACAATGAAATTAGATATGCACAGAACACTTTTTTTATAGTGGTCAGAAAAAGAGTTAAGTATGTTGATGCCAAAAGGCGAATATCATTACTATTGCTTTTCTTTTGGTCATTATTTGCATTTAGTGCTTTAGCATCTTTTCAAGAAGCTATGACGGAACAAGAGGCGGAGACCTATATTCAAGGTTTTATTCAAGATTTAACAAAATCCAATAAATCAAATAAGACCGAGAATGAATTTATTAGCCGGCTAGATATCATTCATCAAGGCATTACTTTATTAGATGAATACAAGGTTTCATTATTAAAAGCGGCAGCAGACGAAGCGTATAATCAGGATAAATTCCGTTTATTTTTTTCTATAAAAGGCATCTTAAATGATTATGACTTAAGTGCTAATAATCCGCGTGCGGTTTTAAGTAGGCTGGACCGATTAAAAAAACTTGATGCTTATAGTTTACTAGATGATAGTGTACGAGTAGAATTAGAAATAGACCGCCTTCTATCATGGAATAACTTGTTTGAAAGCAATAAATCGATTAACTATTTAGCTACTGTTGAGGCGTTACAAGCTACAGCAGAACAAAAAATTCGATTAATCTTAACGACCGCAGAAGCTAAAGCAAATTCAGGAAATCTATCTGGGGCAGTTGAGGAATATTCATTGGCCTTGGACTTAATAGCCAGCAACGAAGCGGATTTAAATATTAGCCAAAAAGCACTGATTTTTAATGATTTAGGAGTAATATATCAAGAGTTAAATGATTATGATAAAGCATTGGCTTATTACGAACAAGGCTTAGCCATTTCAAATGAACATACATTATTAGAAGTTGAAAAAAGAATCCTTTCCAATAAAGGTATTTTATTCAAAAATATCGGCCAATATGAACTAGCATTAGAAAATTACAATAAAGCTATAGAGTTAGCGCTCAATTTAAATGATGAGTATACAGTTGCACAGAACTTGTATAACATGGGGAATTTATATTTAGAGCAGAAGAAATTTGATTTAGCGAGTAATTATTTCAAGCAAGTAGAGGAAATAGTTGTACAATGGGGGCAAGACCGCGAGTATTCATTGGTACTAGCTATGAGAGGTGCTGTTGAGATGGAGAGCAAAAATTATGAAAAGGCTCTTGAATTCATGCTTCAGGCACTAGAAATCCAGCGTCAATTAGATGATCCAATGGTAATGATACAGGTGTATGAAAAATTACAAGACCTTAAAGAACGGCAGAAGGATTTTGAGAATGCACTGATGTATCATGAGTTAGCTGAAACATTAAAAGATAGTATCGATGCTCAGAATCAAAGAATAGAGCTCCAAAAAAGGGAAAGGGAATTTGATACACAAAGAGCAGAGCTCGAGAGGCGGCTTTTAGAGAAAATGGTGCTAACTCAACAGATTAGAAATAGAGGATTAACTATTATACTGGTAACCGTAATAGTATTCTTGATAATTATTCGTTTTTACCAACGAAGGCAATTTGGCGCAGAGAAAAAGCTTTTGGAATACTCGATTCGTCTAAGCCGTTTAACTGAGCCAAATTTACAATTAGATTTATATTCGGTTTATTTTGAACGACCAAATCGTAATCTGATTGAACAGAATAAGCCGTTATGGGATTTATTCAATAATATGCTGAATAGTATTGTTAATGGAAAACTGTATGCCGATCCTGATTTTAATGTTACTGAGTTAGCAAAAATCATGAAAAGTAATACTCGCTATGTAAGTTCCGCCATTAACACATTTTCAGGTCTATCTTTTAATCATTTTGTTAACCGGTTTAGAATAAATGAATCAAAAAAATTGATGGCTCAATATGATTTAAATAAATCCTTAGAGCAAATTATGGAAGAAAGTGGATTTCAAAATAGAGCGACCTTTTACCGGGCTTTTAAAAACGAGGTTGGGGTGACGCCAAACGAATTTAGGCAAAAAATAAAAATGGGTGTGGGTTAGAGTTGTTTTTACTTTGATCTCTTGTGATTGTTATATTCCCAATCAGATACAACAGAACTATTGTTGAATAGAAACAGAATCTCGAATTTTTTTCATTAAAGGTAAGGTAGGTGGGTTGTTTTAACTTAAAAATCAAAGGGTTTTATACCTGTGTCTTTTTGTTGTTTTTAGCACTGGTTATTACAGAAAGTGTAAAGGCGCAAGTCTATGTTGAACAAGAAGCTTTAAAGGCTGATTATAACAGCCTTAGAGACCAATTTGAAGGGAATTATAGAGACTCTGTATACATAGATAGACTTCTTAAACTCACAGATATTGCACAAGAGCAGTCCTGGGATGATGTATTGTTGAATATAGGTCTTGAAAATTGGGCCACACTCAATACAGTAGGGTTTTATAGTTATGTCATTGATGATATTGAATACATTAAGGCTTCTGAACAAATAAATTTATCTGAGAGTCAACAAAATAATGTGAACTTATATTTATTAGAAGCTTATTCAACGACTAGGGAGACTGTAAAAGGAATTGCTATCGCGAATGAAATAATAGATAATTCTGATGATGAGAAAGCGATTGCGCCGGCTCGTGGTTTTTTGAGCACCTTATACAGCAATGCTGCTAGATTTAATGAGTCCGCTGAGTTACTATTTAAAAATCTGGTTTATTTTGAGGCAGTCAAGGATACCTCTTCACAGATTGCGACATTAAATAACTTAGCCCAAATTAATGAAGCCTTATATAACTTCAAATTAGCATTAGACTTATTTAAACAGGCAGAGTCTCTTGCTATAAAATCAGGCGACTTAGAACGGGAGCTTTTAGTGCTTTCAAGTTTGGGTGTTTATTTTAAAAACATCGAAGATTTTGAAAATGCTACAAACTATTATCTGAGAGCTATAGAACTTTCAGAATCAATCGATGATTTGTCAGCATATGCACAAAATAATTTCAACTTAGGTAATATTTATTACGAACAAGGACAGTTCAGCCTAGCATCGGATCGATACGATATTGCATATAAGATTGTTCAAAAATTGAATTATAAGTATCCATTGGCACTAATCGGCATTATGAGAGGAACGTTGTTAATGGATTTGAATGCATTGAGTTCGGCAGAAGCTTATTTATTGGAGGCCGAACAGATAATGTCTGATGTAGAAGACCTAGAAACAACAATATTTCTAGATGAAAAGTTATCTCTTCTATATGAAAAGAAGAAAGATTATGAGAGGGCGCTATCATATAGCAAGGCGGTAGTGGAGAATCAACAAGTGGTATTTGAACAAGGTTCGTTGGATAGCTTAAATAAGCAACTTATAAATTATCAGTTAAAGCAAGCAGAATTGCTGAGTGAAAATCAGCGCATTGAAACTAAAAGATCACAGCAGAACAATATTTTATTTAGCATACTTATTTTTGTATTTGGGGTGGGCTTCGTGATAACGTCGTTTATGAATCAACAGAAAAAAACTTTAATCGAAAAATTATTTGCGAATGCAAAAAGTGAATTTACAAAGCCGTTAGAATCTTTAGATCAAGAAGAGAATGTGCCAACTGATTTTATATCCTTGGATATTTTTAAAGTTGAACTTTCCAAAACAAAACAATCAGGTAATCGACAGGAGTTATTTTATGAGCTTTTTGATATAGTTGTTAAAAAAGAACTATTCAAGAGTCCAGATTTGGGATTAAATCAGTTAGCAAAAAAAGTAAAAAGTAATACCGCGTATGTAAGTGAGGCCATTAATACTAATCTAGACATGGGATTCAACGCATTCATAAACCGTATACGTACCAAAAAAGCTCAGTATTTGTTACTAAATACAGAGATGATAATAGATGATGTTATGGAGGAGTGTGGATATAGAAACCGAAGTACATTCTATCGAGCATTTCAAAACGAGACAGGCCTAACCCCGGGAGAATACGTTCAAAAAAGGACATAACGGCATAATTGTGGCTTTAAAGTAAATATGTGTACGCATATTTATGTTTTTATACAAACCTTTTAGCTTATCATAATAGTTCCGGGGGTTTATTAGTTATTTTAGATTTGGTTAATACCATCTAAAATACTGCACAATAAATACTTCAACCATAATATCACGTATTAAGGGTAAGGGAGAGACTCTCCCTATGGTATCGCTATATCGGAATTT
>RFPJ01000130.1 GCA_009926145.1 Bacteroidota bacterium | reverse complement strand
GTTTGTACAATAGCCTACGAAAAGCTTAAAGGAATAGGATGAAAAAAATAGTAGTGAGTGGTGGTACTGGATTTATTGGTTCGGATATTTGCACACAACTTCTACAGAAGGATTATGAGCTTATACTTATTACCAGAAACCCAACCAAATATGGAGCTGATAAGGCTAAAAACTTACGTTATGTATCCTGGGATGATTCCTTAAATGTAATTATGGATGAGGCTGATGCGGTTATTCATTTGGCTGGAGAGCCGGTAATTGATGGCCGATGGAATGAGGAGGTGAAGAAAAAAATCTATGATTCTCGCATCCATTCTACTCGAAAACTTGTCCAAGCAATGGCGGTGTCAGCAAATAAGCCTAAGGTATTTATTTCCGCCTCCGCATCTGGTTATTATGGGAATTCTGGAATAAACTGGCGCTCTGAGGTGGATTCACCAGGGGACGATTTTTTGGCTAAGGTTTGCGTTGATTGGGAAAAAGAGTCGCAGGGAGCCAACGAGTTAGGAATACGTGTGGTTCATCCTCGTATTGGAATTGTTTTAGGTCACGATGGTGGGGCACTAAAGAATATGCTCACTCCTTTTCGATTAGGTTTAGGTGGGTCTATTGGACCTGGAACTCAATTCATGAGCTGGATCCACCTACGCGATTTAACCCGTGCTATCATTCACCTCTTAGAAGAGGATGGTATTCAAGGGCCAGTGAATATGTGTGCTCCTGAACCTGTAACCATGGATGTATTTACGCAGGTACTGGCTAAAACGATGCATCGCCCAAATCTATTCACGGTTCCAAGTTTTGCTTTAAAACTTCTTTTTGGGGAAGGAGCTCAGCCAATTTTGGACAGTATTAGGATGAAGGCAGGAGTGTTGGAGTCCATTGGGTTTACTTATATCTACGAAGATTTAGAGGAGGCACTTATCGACTTAGTGTAGGAGTCTTATATAGGGTTTTAGATTCCCTTATATGCTCTCAAATACTCTCTAGAGGCTAAAATTAGTTCATTTATTTTGTAAGTAAGGGTACCGAATGGTTACCTATGCCAGTGGAACTTGTACAAAACTTGTACAAAAATGTTCATCCTTAATTCCACAATCATGGCAACTATAAAAACTGTACTACGACCTTACAAGAATAACGAAGGCAAACAACAGATTACTATTCGAGTATCTCATCAAGGTAAAACTTGTTATCACCCTACAGGTGAATACATACTAGCTAAGTATTTCTCTACCAAAGAAGGTATTGCCAAACCCACCCTGAGTGGGTGGCCACAAATCAATAAAAGACTAGACAACCTAGTAATTAACTATAAACAGAAGCTAAACGAGTTACTGGTCTCTGGTCAAGCATTTACAGCAGAGGATATCACCATAGCTACAGATACCGCTATTGCCAGTGATGAGTTCTATCAGTATGCCCATGCTTATGCTGATAAGTTTAAGAATAACCTCAGGGATACTTCAACGAAGAGGGTAAAAACGATCATAAGAAAGCTCAAAGCTTTTAAACCGATACTTCACTTCAGTGATATAGATAGCAGCTTCCTGGTCGAATATGAGGCCTATCTCAAAGGTCTAGGCAATAGCGTGAATACTGTGAATGCTAATATGAAGATTGTACGAACTCTAATGAGACAAGCCGTAAAGAACGGCTTGGTAGAACATGGTAAAAATCCATTTAATCATTATACGTTCAAGACAGTAACTCCACAAAAGGAAAAACTCTCTGAGCCCCAAATAGGGGCTCTAAAGGACTTAGATCTAAAGAAGGGTTCATGGTTATGGCATACCAGAAACTACTTTCTAGCATCTTATTACATGGCAGGAATGAGGTTTGCTGATGTGTGTATGCTAACCACAAAGAATATCCAGGACAATAGAATACGATACGTTATGTCTAAGACAGGTAGACGAGTATCTCTACCTATTTCGGATGGCCTCAAAGCCATCCTACAGGAATATGATGCTTTTAATAAAACTCCTGGTGACTTCTTACTACCGCTATTGCATAGGGGAAGAGACTACAGTACTCCTGCTAAGTTATCTGGGGGTATAGCCAGTAAGAATACCATAGTAAATAAGAACCTGAAGATACTAGCCGATATGATCGGCTTTGATGGTAAGCTTACCTTCCATATTGCTAGACATTCCTTTGCGGATATAAGCCGTAAGAAGGGAGTTAATGTCTATGATATATCGAAGCTATTAGGACACTCTAGTATTAGTATTACAGAGCAGTATTTACGTTCTATAGACCCAGAAACCTTTGATGAGGCACTAGCGCTGGTGTATGATTGATTAACCAATAGACCGGTCAACTCTAACACCCCCTTGTTTGGGGTGTTTTTTATTTTTAATACATTTCGACAGAAGGTTAATCTCAGTGTTAATTAATTGGTTATGAAATATCTTTCAATGCTTCTTCTGTCAGTCATTTTATTGACTTCCTGCAAGGAAACGCCGAGTGGTAGTGATAGTGTATCAGCATTTACAGAGTTAGAGGTTATAAATAACTCGGGTAATGTTGATGTTTGGTTTGTTTATTATGTAGGAGTATCTGGGAAATCGTTATACACCCATCAGATTGGTAAAGAGATTAGACACGGAAATTCAGGTAGTTTTTCATTTAAAAAAGATGATGTTGGTGGTGATTTAACTGCTATAGATGTTGTTGTAATGCTTCAATATCACGACGAAAGTACCCAAAAACAGAGTGTCTCAACAACATTAGATTTTACATTAGGGCAGAGTAGAGTGGTTAGAGTAGACTGTGTAAGTTTCATTAAAGAAAATTGTAGACATGATGGGCTAGTTCTAACAAGTGTGGATTGATCAAGGCTGTTTCTTTAGATATAGATGAATTAAGACTTAAGG
>RFPJ01000129.1 GCA_009926145.1 Bacteroidota bacterium | reverse complement strand
CCTACTATGCAAGTCTTTGGTCCGGGTGGTATGGAAGAAATGGGTATTAATCTTCAAGAAATGCTCGGGAATCTCAGCGGTAAAGCCAAGACCAGTAAGCGGAAAATGAGTGTGGCAGAAGCCAGAGAAGTACTCATTGATGAAGAGGCAGAAAAACTCATAAATCATGATGAAGCCATTCAAGAGGCTTTAGAAAGAGTACAAAAACAAGGTATCATTTTCATCGATGAAATAGACAAAATAGCTGTTTCCAGTAGTGGTGGAGCCAAAGGCGGTCCCGATGTGAGCCGACAAGGAGTTCAGCGGGACTTACTCCCTATTGTGGAGGGAAGTACCGTTAATACCAAGTACGGCTTAGTGAAAACCGACCATATTCTTTTTATTGGCTCAGGAGCGTTTCATGTGGCAAAACCATCGGATTTGATTCCAGAACTTCAAGGACGTTTTCCTATTCGGGTTGAACTTAATTCTCTCACCGAAGAGGATTTTTATAGCATTTTAAGTGAACCTAAGAATGCTCTTACAAAGCAATATGAAGCTATGTTGGGCGCTGAAGGTATCACCATCTCCTACACAGATGAAGCCATTAGAGAGTTGGCTCGTATTGCAGCGGAAGTGAATTTACAGGTTGAAAACATTGGTGCTCGTAGACTTCACACGGTAATGTCTTCCCTTTTTGACGAATTATTATTTGCCGTTCCAGACGATATCAAAGAAGGTGAAATAACCATCGATAAAAATTATGTAACCCAGCAACTTGAAAGTCTTGTAAAAGACAAGGATTTGAGCCAATATATACTTTAATAAAAGCTCTTTTTTTTGTATTTAAAGCACTTAGATCTTTAGCGTATTGTTGTGTAATAAAACCTTATGATTCTAAAACATATTATTGTGCCTAATCTATTCATCACATTTCTTCTATTATTTCTAAGTATCACAGGCTTGGATCCTGTTATCCAACCTAAGGATGATCACTCCAAAAATCTTCGCAAGTTTATAGAGGCTCAGAGAAGTATCTTAGATAATTATTTTGGTGTACCAGATCTCAATAAAATGATGGAAAGTAGCATTGACTATATGGTAGCTGAGCTTAATGATTCAACACTTCAGGTAGGCGGTACTCCAATAGACACCGCTAGGGTATTTACCAATATTACCACTCTTAGAGAATCTTACGAACAGTTTGAACAAGCCTATTTATACATTGCTAATACTATTGATTCGGTAAATATGTATAAAATTACGGAAGAGGCACTTAGAGGGATGTTTGCCACATTAGATCCCCACTCGGTCTATATTGAACCCGAAGTAAGTGCCGTTGATCAAGAAAATTTTGCGGGTAAGTTTCAGGGTATCGGGGTTCAGTTTAATATCATTCAAGATACCATTACCGTTGTTTCAGCGATAGCCGGAGGACCAAGTGATCAGCTGGGTATACAATCTGGTGACCGTATTATTGAGATTGAAGATAGCTCGGCGGTTGGATTTGACAATGACATGGTTCAAAAAAAATTACGCGGTGAAAAGGGTACGAAAGTAAAAGTAGGCATAGTGCGTCCTGGGATGGATGAAACCCTTTACTTCACCATTACTAGAGATGATATACCTATTTACACGGTGGATGCCTCTTACATGTTGGATGATCGGACAGGTTACATTAAAATTAATCGTTTCGCTGCTACAACCCACGATGAATTCATTGCAGCTATGGAAGAGCTACAAACCGAAGGTATGAATCGTTTAATGTTGGATTTAAGAGGAAATCCTGGCGGTTATTTAGGACAAGCTGTTGCTATAGCTGAAGAATTTTTCCCTTATAGGACTCCCCTTTTGTCCACCGTTAGCCGTCACGCTAGATTTAATCAAACTTATGCTTCCAGAAAAGATGGGATATTTCAAGAAAAACCTGTCATTGTATTAGTAGACGAAGGATCGGCTTCAGCGAGTGAAATAGTCTCCGGGGCTTTACAAGATTACGACCGAGCACTTATTGTGGGTAGAAGAACATTTGGCAAGGGCTTAGTTCAACAGCAATACGAATTAGTGGATACCTCCATGATTCGTGTAACCATTTCTCGTTATCTGACCCCTTCTGGTAGGCTCATACAAAAACCATTTACTGAAGGTGGTGGAGAAGATTATGCTTATGAGATTTACCGTAGAGACGATAGCGCAAAAAATGATGCCATTGAATTTGTAGACCATATACCCGACTCACTTAAATACACAACAAAAGCTGGTAGAACTGTTTACGGTGGAGGTGGCATAGTTCCTGACTATATCATTGAACCCGATACTTCTCGGTCTGCCTATATGATAAATTTTGCCCTTCGTAAGAGAGCATCCTTTGATTTTGTTCGAGACTATTTAGACCAACAGGGAGTTGAGTTTAGAGCAGAATGGGAAGATGATTTTGAATCATTCCGAACCGACTTTAGTTGGTCTGAAACGGAATTGAATAGCTTCAAACAGCTACTCCAAGAAAATGGAATGATTGAGAAAGAGGGATTGGTTGAGCCTGAATTCAGAAATGATTCACTCTATATATATCCAGGTTATTTCGAAGAAGTCGCCTGGATGGCAGAAGGGCGAATGAAAGCCGAACTTGCCCGGCAAGTTTGGGGTCTCCCCTACTTTTATCCTATTGTAAATGATGTATTTGATACAACCCTAAAAGAAGCAAAAAAACTTTGGGAAGCTGTCGACAACTTAACTAAGCTTGCGGCAGGAACCCTAGATTCTAAAACATCAGGTAAAATGTAGTACTGGGTTATTACTGTAATTGATGATTGTGATTGGATAGCAGTTATGGAGGTTTGCTGTTCTTGATAGGCTTGAGTAGCATGTACTTGTAGTATATATTATAACAACATATGAGCTCGTAGCTAATTACAGTATCTTTAGACAGTTTAATGATGAAATAA
>RFPJ01000128.1 GCA_009926145.1 Bacteroidota bacterium | reverse complement strand
ATGGCTGGGAAGTTCCTGAAGTATTACGCTCTGGGGACTTCAAAAAAATTAAAGATTGGCAAGATCAGCAAGCCTATGAGCGCACCAAAGACCGGCGAAAAGATTTGTTAAAAGACGACAAAAAAGATTATTAACTTACATATAGGCGAACAGCCTATGATAAACTACCATTGATACTATTATGGACAAACTAAAACTAGTAGAACAAAGCCTAATTAACGAGGATATTCCTTCGTTCACTGCAGGTGACACTGTTAATGTTCACTACCGTGTTCGGGAAGGTGAAAAAGAGCGTATCCAGCAATATGAAGGCGTTGTATTGGCGGAACGTGGTAACGGGCCAAATCGGACTTTCACCGTTCGTAAAATGAGCGGAAGTGTTGGTGTGGAACGTATTTTTCCTTTTAACTCGCCTTTTATTGCTAAAATAGAGGTAAAGAAAAAAGGTAAGGTTAGACGTTCAAAACTCTTTTATCTTCGTGAATTACGCGGTAAAGCTGCCCGTATTAAAGAGAAAGAGTCTAAAAAATAGTCTCCTTTTATAAGGGAATTTCAATTCATTTCGGGTTGAAATTCCCTTTTTATAACATTCATAGCTAACTCACTCATGAATATTATTTTATTTGGCCCTCCTGGGGCGGGTAAGGGAACACAAGCAGAACGAATAATAGAACATTATTCTTTAGCCCATTTATCTACGGGTAATATGTTTCGTTCTGCCATACAGAACAAAACTCCTTTAGGCCTAAAGGTCTCCTCCATTCTAGCTTCTGGCGAACTGGTATCCGATGATATCGTTGTTGCTCTTGTTCAAGAAGAAACCGAAAAAGAGATTTACCATAATGGTTGTATCTATGATGGCTTTCCAAGAACCGTTGCTCAATCGGCTGCTTTTGATCAAATGTTATCTGAGCGCAATCAACAAGTAGACATTTTATTATCACTTACCGTCGATAACGATGAGCTTGTTAATCGAATTTTATCTAGAGGGCAAGGGCGTAGTGATGATACAGAAGAAGGTATAAAACATCGTTTAACCGTCTATAATAATGAAACTAAGCCTGTTTTAAATTATTACAAAGAAAAAGGTCAGGTTATTGAAATAGATGGAACAGGATCTGTTGATGATGTTTTTAACAGAATAAAAGACGCGATAGACGCAATTTAATTTTAGAGTTTTTCTAAAATTGTCTTTCTATTCAATTCATATGCTTGTTTACCTAAGGTATAAATCTCATTCGCCCTAAAGAAGTCGAGCGTTTGTGTCATTTTTCGCGGAAATCTAATTAGTATATCTGGTGGATAATGCGCTATAGTGAGTTCATTTACTTTTGTCTGAGAAAGAGTAAATGTTGTTTCTATTAAACGTAATAATGACAAGGTTTCACGGTCTTCTTCGGCAGAATCTTCTTCATTTTGTAAGTAAGATGGTATTATTTGTTCAAACCAATGCGGGAGTGGTTTTTTATCCTCTTTGTTCTCCTTCTTTAATTCTAGATTCTTATCTGACGGGCCGCTTAAATCCACACCAACCACGATCGAATGGTCTTCTTTAGTAGCTAGATTTAATGGTAATGGATTGGTTACACCCCCATCAATTAATACATGTTGTTCTGTTTTATGAGGTATGATAAACCCAGGTATAGCAACCGATGCTCGTAAAGCATCATATAGATCTCCTTTTGAAAAATAGACTTCTTCTCCTGATATAATATCAACTGCAACCGCCGTGAAGGGTATTTTAAATTCTTCTATAAGTAAATCACCTGTCATTTCACGGTGCTTATTAAATATCTTATCTCCTTTAATAAAACCTTCTTTAGTTAGAGTAAAATCCATTAAGTCAAAAACCTCATTTCGTGTTAGACTTAATAACCATTTTTTATACTCTTCTAAATGGCCAGCCGCATAAATTCCACCAATCACCGCTCCCATAGAGCAACCTATTACCTTAGATATTTCAACTTCATCCTTTAATAGACCCTCAATTATTGGTATATGTGCTATACCTCTTGCTCCACCACTACCTAGTATAAGTTGAAC
Organism: Bacteroidota bacterium; assembly: GCA_009926145.1. Lineage (GTDB taxonomy): Bacteria > Bacteroidota > Rhodothermia > Balneolales > Balneolaceae > UBA1275. The sequence goes on along the minus strand of RFPJ01000128.1, from coordinate 1,046 downwards.
TTTTTTCTTCACAACATTTATTTATCAATTATTATAGTAACAGGTCCATCATTTATTAGGCTCACTTTCATATCTCCACCAAATTCCCCGGCTTCTATAGGTACAGGTGATTGTTTTTTTAAGTAGTCCAAGAAATAATCATATAATTTTTCAGCTTCACCTGGTTTAGCCGCTTCTATAAAACTTGGGCGCGTTCCTTTTTTCACACTCCCATATAGAGTGAATTGTGAAACCACTAAAATTTCCCCTTTGATATCGATTACTGACTCATTCATTTTTCCCTCACTATCGGTAAAAATTCGTAGGTGTAATACTTTATTAACCATCCATTCAATGGTGTCACGTGTGTCTTCTCCATGAAAACCAACTAGGATAAGAATTCCATTTTTAATAGAGCCAATAACGGCATCATCGATTTGAACACTTGCTTGTGTTACGCGCTGAATGACTGCTTTCATAAAGAAAAAAGATGTGGATTTAAATGTGGATATCTATGTGAAAAAAAGGGGATAAAAAAATTAGCCTTTTCTTATCAACTACTTTCCACAATAATTTGAATTTATCAACTACCTATTTGAATAAGTTTTTATGTTCATTTCTATGAAAAGATTTTATGTATAAAATAGGTGTATGAGTTAATAACTTTATGAGTTGATTCAAAATATTTTAATAACCTTCTAAATTGAATAAAAAAAGAGATTTTTAATGGATTCTTTATCCACACATTTAATAACATTTATTACCTGTTACAAAAAAAGATATGAATAGCTTAATTATCCACTTTTCCACAGTACCTACTACTTATTACTAATTATTTAAATTTTATTATATCTATAAAACCCTTGTGGAAAAATAAGCTTATTTGAATCCATAGATATAACACAAAGATGGTATATTTGATGGTGAATTAATGACTAAGAAAAAGACATGGCAAAAACTTCATTTACATATAAAGATTCTGGTGTTGATATAAAAGCGGGTGAAGAGCTTGTAGAATCTATAAAAGACATCGTAAAAGAAACTCATGGTGTTGAAGTATTAAGTAA
>RFPJ01000127.1 GCA_009926145.1 Bacteroidota bacterium | reverse complement strand
TTGAAGTGAATGGTAACCGGCGTTTACCCATCATTATAGGATCCTATGAAGCTCAAGCAATTGCATTGGAGATGGAGCAAATTAAACCTCCTAGACCAATGACTCATGATCTTACCATGCAAGTGATTAAAGATATGGGAGGAACTATTGAGCACGTATATGTTCATCATTTAAAGGAAGGTACCTTCTATGCCAGTGTTTTGGTTCAAGGAGTAACTCAGAGTTATGATATCGATGCCAGGCCTAGTGATGCCATTGCTCTAGCTGTTCGCTTCGGTTGTCCTATTTATGTTTCACATGAGGTGCTTGATGAGGCTGGAATCATTCAGCCCGAAGAAGAAAGCGGGAAAGGAGAGGTAACCAAAGAAAAAAAGTCAACGAAAAAAACTACCGAGGCGAACCCAAAAACACCGCTAGAGGTATTGGAAGAACAATTACAGATTGCCATCGAAACTGAAAACTACGAAAAAGCCGCCCAGTTACGAGATCAGTTACAGCGACTAAGAGGTTAGGCGTTGTGCAGTTTCATCCACTAAGTTTTGATCAATTTGGTAGTGGTAGTTTTTTGAAAGAATACCTTAAAGGCAGTCCGTCTTTGTCAAAATTTTATGGCTACTTTCCATTGCAGGATAGTAATTTATATGAATTATCTAATAAAAAAATTAAGTCACTTGAGCGTACTTTTAGCGGGAATCGATTTGAAATTGTAGCGGCACTCAAGTCCTTTCACACGACCCTTGGAATAGAAGAACATCAAAGAGATGTACGAGATAGGTTACTCCAAAGCGATAGCTTCTGTGTGGTTACTGGGCAGCAGCTCTCCTGGTATGGTGGGCCATTATATACCTTTTTAAAATTAATGAGTGCTGTATTACGTGCTAGAGAAATAGCAAAAACTACGGGAAAAACCATTATACCTGTGTTTTGGTTGGCCGATGAAGACCATGACTATGACGAAATCAATGTGAGTAATTGGTATGAGTGGAAACATTTTTCGGAACTTCAGGGAACAGATTATCCAGAATTGCTGCATTCATTTTCATCGCATAGCTTTGATGCAAAATATAATGAAGGGGATATTCATAGTGGACATTCTGAGCGAGCTAAACCTGTTTCTCAAATTGTCGGTGATGTTGATGATTTTAAAACTCAATTTCTCAATCTTCTTAAAAGAGAATATCTTCAGCATGCATTATCTAGTCCTTCCTTAGAAGAGGATTCAGAGTCCTTCTTTCGGGTAAATTCTCATGTACAGGAGGCCTTCGATTTTATAGCCTCTTCATACAATCCAAACGCAACTCATGCTCAAAATTTCGCGCAATGGATTCTCAAGGTATTTCCCAATGAAGGCATACTAATCGCTGGAAGTCATGATCCAGCGCTTAAGGCTCATCTTCAACCCGTTATTCAAGAAGCCTTAGAACGGCATTCGGAACTTACTCAGCAACTCCGAAAACAAAGTGCAAAGTTAAAAGCAGAAGGATTCCATACACAAGTCTCTGTTATGGATTCTCAATGGTTTATCATCAACGCAAATGGTAAACGGGTAAAGCTTCAGTTGGCAGAAGATGGCACTCATGTTTATCAAGAAGGCCTTGGTCAAGTGAAATTAAACGATGCTGAGCTACGCGAGCTAATTTCACAAACCCCAGAGCGACTATCACCTAATGCCTTACTTAGACCATTGTTACAAGAGTTTTTACTCCCAGTGTGCGCCTATGTGGGTGGGCCAGCAGAAATAGCCTATCATGCCCAATTACAAGAACTATTTAACTCTTTTGGTAGAGATTTGCCCATACTCATCCCTAGGCTTAGTGCTACTTTTAGAGAGGCTCCGATTAGGAAGTCAATGGGGGAGCTTCCCTTCGCATTTGAGGAGTATAAAATAGAGTATCAGGAGCTCAAGAAGCGATATATTCAGCTACAACAAAATTCGGCTATAGTGGATGAATTCGTTGCTTTTGGTAATCAAATAACGGATGATTTTTTATTAAAAAAGGACTACTTCTCAGCTATAGATTCAACTTTAGAGGCTTCATTTGAAAAGGCAGGGGTTAATCTAGCTTCTGCATTAGATTATTTTCAACAGAAATTACATAAATCGGTCGAACTACTTCATACCGAACAACTTCGTAAGCTTCGTTTGGTACAAGAATATTTATTTCCCAATGGACCCATGGAACGAGTCTTACATCCGGCGTACTTTATGATGCGTTATGGTGTTGGATTTTGGCAGCAACTACTAAACGAATTAGAAGAACAAGACTTATCCTTAGATAATCATTACTTAATTGATATTTAATAGGTATGCAGTCGGTATCCAATAATCACAAAGTTATCCTAAGATCCTATTTTCGGTCCAAGAGAAATCGAATTTCTGATAGGGATTGGGCGGATCGCAGTACGGCCATCAATAATCATATTGTTCACGCTAAATGGTATAATTCGGCTAAGACGGTGCATTCTTATGTTTCTATGAATCATCGTAAGGAAGCCAATACACATCGTTTAATTCAGGAAATATTGGGCTCTGATAAACGTTTAATGGTACCTGTGATGCAAACTAATCGCTCCTTACAACATGTGCATGTTCAAGACTGGAACGAGCTAATCCCAAATGAGTGGGGTGTTATGGAACCGAAATCACAAGTCTTTATAGAACCAATGGATATCGATGTGGTATTGGTCCCCCTGCTTGCTATCGATGGTTTTGGGAATCGATTGGGATACGGAGCAGGGTATTACGATTCATTTTTGAAAGATTTAGCACCTTCAACCATCACGGTAGGTTTGGTGTTCAATGATTTTGTTGTAAAGAAATTACCGGTTGACTCATGGGATATTCCATTGGATGCCTACATAACGGAAAGAGGCTTTTTTCCTTGTAACCATAACAAGGAATTACCGTATAATTGAATATGATGCGTATAAAAAATAAAAGCCGATTTACAGATAATTATTCCAGCTATTCAACGCCATTTGCAAAAGAATCACTGGATGTTACCCTGGAAGAATTTTTAGACACGGAAGAACCTAAAAAGCTAAATACCTTTAATCTAGCTACGATATCTGGGGCCGTTATCCTTACGATTACCTTTATTTATATACTTTCTAATCTAGGGTTATTGAGTGGTGTTC
>RFPJ01000126.1 GCA_009926145.1 Bacteroidota bacterium | reverse complement strand
TTTTACTTATCTAATTATCATCTAGTATTTAATCATCGATTTATGTCTCAACAGGAATTATCCCTTTCAGAACAGGAGCAAATCCGCCGAGAAAAAAGAAGTCAACTTCAAGAAATGGGGATTAACCCCTACCCTCCTCAATTCAACCAAAGTCATTATAGCGTAGAGGTACTGGAAAATCCTGATTTGGTTCGAGCCGAAGAAAGTGATACAAGTCCATTGGTATCTATAGCAGGCCGCATTATGGCTCGTAGAATTATGGGTAAAGCAGCATTTTTCCACATACAAGATAGTAAAGGTGTCATTCAAGTATATATTCGGCGAGATGATGTAGGAGTAGAAATCTATAATACTGTCTTCAAAAAACTAGTCGATATTGGGGATATTGTGGGTATACGAGGTTTTGTGTTCAAAACTCGAACGGGTGAGGTAACCGTTCATGCCGAGCATTTCGAATTACTAACAAAAACATTACGACCACTACCGACCCCGAAAGAAGTCGAAAACGAGCAGGGTGAAAAAATAACCTATGATGCATTTTCTGATAAAGAATTGCGCTATCGTCAGCGTTATGTTGACCTTATTGTAAATCCTGAGGTCAAGCAAACCTTCATAAAGCGCACGAAGTTAGTTCAAAGTATGCGCAATTTCATGAACGATCATGGATATCTTGAGGTGGAGACCCCCATCCTTCAACCCGTGTATGGAGGCGCTTCAGCTCGACCTTTTGTAACACACCATAATACCTTAGATATGGACTTATATCTAAGAATAGCTAACGAATTGTATTTAAAACGCTTGATAGTGGGTGGATTTGATGGTGTTTATGAGTTTTCTAAAGACTTTCGAAATGAAGGACTCTCTCGGTTCCACAATCCTGAATTCACTCAAGTAGAGCTTTATGTCGCCTATAAGGACTATGAATGGATGATGGCTTTCACTGAGCAAATGATTGAAAAAGTAGCTCTAGAATTACATGGAAGCACCCAAGTTCCCGTTGGTAAGCATTTGATAGAATTCAAAGCGCCATGGCCTAGAATTCCCATGTTTGAGGCAATATTAGAGCACACAGGTCATGATCTTAGCGGAAAAAACCTAAGTGAATTGCAGGCTATTGCAAAAGAGTTACATATCGAAATCGACGATAGTTTCGGCATAGGTAAAATCATTGATGAAATATTTGGCACCTTTGTTGAACCTAAACTTATTCAACCCACCTTCATTACAGATTATCCGGTTGAAATGAGCCCGCTAACCAAAAAACACCGATCTAAGGAAGGACTGGTTGAACGTTTTGAGTGCATTTGTAATGGAAAGGAAATCGCGAATGCATACACCGAATTAAACGACCCTGTAGATCAACGAGAACGGTTAGAGGCCCAAGCATCTTTACGAGCGGGTGGTGATGATGAGGCTATGGCCGTAGATGAGGATTTTCTTAGAGCATTGGAATTCGGTATGCCTCCAACTGCTGGCATTGGAATAGGTATCGACCGGTTGTCTATGATTATGACTAACTCGGAATCGATAAGGGATGTACTATTTTTTCCTCAAATGAAACCAGAATAAGTACACCAGATGGGTATTGAACGATTCTTAGCCACCCGATACTTTTGGGGAAACCGAAAAGGTACTGGCTTTGTATCGTTTATCAAATCCATGTCCATCGCCGGTGTTGCCATCGGATCTGCGGGTTTACTCATTGCTTTATCCATTGTACATGGTTTCAAAGAGACTATTCAGACCAAAGTAGTCAATTTTGCCCCTCACATTACGGTAAATAGCTTTTCCAACCAACCGATTTATCGCGCCGACACCTTATCTGAGTACATCAATAGTTTAGATGGTATGGCCTATGTTCAGCCTATTATAAGTGGAGAGGTTATGATACAACACCAAGATCAGGTGTTGGGCGCCTTACTAAAGGGCGTTCCCGATAGACGGAAAGATCCTTCATTATTGGGTTATACATCAGAAATAAATATCTCTACTGAATTTGGAGAAAGTTTACTAAACGATAGCTTGAACTATCCTCTGATTACCTTAGGGGATGGGATTGCCCAACGTTTAGGGGTCGAGCTTGGATCCAGAATAATCATCTATTCCGCGAAGCCGTCAAATAATGAGCTATTAAATTCCGCAGAAATTCAACAGTATCAGGTAGCGGGTATATATAATACAGGTATTGAATTTTTTGACGATATGTATGCTGTGGCAAACATTCAACCAGTTAGAACCCTGCTGGGAATCTCCTCTCCTATGGCTCAACAAATAGAGCTTCGAATTTCCGAGCCTAGTTTATCGGCTATTTATGAAAGTGAACGTACACTGGATGAAGTAATCCAATTTCCTTTTTATACAGAAACTATTCAGGATCGATATGGGAACTTATTTGCTTGGGTCGAATTACAAGAAAATATTATTCCCCTAGTCATTGGTGTTATGATTTTAATAGCCGCCTTTAATCTAATTGGAGCAATTCTCATGATGGTTTTAGAGCGAACTAAAGACATTGGAGTACTCAAAGCGTTAGGTGCCACCCCGAAACATATAACCAAAGTATTTCTCGTTGAAGGCTTATGGGTAGCCGCCATCGGGCTCGTGATTGGAATAGCCATCAGTTTACTCTTCATGTATGTGCAACATGAGTTTCAAATAATTCGCTTATCAGAAGAAAATTATTACATGTCAGCTGCCCCAATCTCTCCAAAAGTGCTGGATTTTATCTGGGTTAGCAGCATCACATTTGTGCTTTGTGCTTTAGCATCATGGATACCTGCTCAAATTGGTTCTAAACTAAACCCTTTACATTCTATAAACCTAGGCGCTAGCACATAATTTTGGTGTGCTATTCAATGCTAGACTAAGCTATGCATTGCCTATTTCATCAGAAGCATCTTTTTGGTTTGAAGCGTGTTACCATTACTACTCATTAACCGGTACATATAGGTGCCAGAAGAAAGATTCGAAGCATCAAAAGTAAGCTCATAATAACCTGGAGCAGTATATTGATTCCACACTTCAGCCACCACACGTCCGGTTAAATCATAGATCTTTAGTGTCAAATCTGTTGGTTTATCTACTGAAAATGAAATCTGAGTACTCGGGTTGAATGGGTTTGGATAATTTTGAAAGAGTTGAAATGAATGAG
>RFPJ01000125.1 GCA_009926145.1 Bacteroidota bacterium | reverse complement strand
GTACACCCTTTTACCCAGGTTTCTGCATCATCTCTGATTGCATTCGAACTAGTAGGTTCTGATTTTAACCTTAGAAGTTTTCAGAAGGTTTTTTACTTCGTTCAGATATGCGTAATTTTACACATCTTAAACGATATCCAACCACCACCAATCAATTTATAAATGGCTTCAGTATTTGATGTAGGATTAATCATGGGTAGCGACAGTGATTGGCCTACCATGAAACAAGCGGCGAACATCCTAGACACCTTTGAGATTTCATATGAAAAGAAAGTTGTTTCAGCTCATAGGACTCCTGATATCATGGCTGAGTACGCAAAAACTGCTGCTTCTCGAGGCATTAAAGTTATTATTGCAGGTGCTGGTGGAGCGGCTCACCTACCCGGCATGGTTGCAAGTCATACCATTCTGCCAGTAATTGGAGTTCCCATTCAAACCTCGGCTCTAGGTGGTTTAGATAGTCTATATTCTATAGTACAGATGCCAAATGGTATTCCAGTGGCGACCGTAGCCATTGGAAAAGCGGAAAATGCGGGCCTACTCGCCTGTCGAATTTTGGGTATTAATTCTGAGACTATTCAAAAAAGGTTATACGATTTTCATTTAAATATGGCTCAGGAATCGATAAAAAAGACAGAAAATTTACTATAAAAACTTTTCTCTCCTCTTCATATGTTAACAAAACTTAGCTCATAAGCACATATACATAATTTTGTTGGTGTTGGTGGATTAATACCGTAATTTGTTAACGGATTGGGTAAGATATCCAGATGTACGTTTCTTAGAATCCTGTAGCTGTTGCTGTCTACTTCTCTCCATAACTTTAATAACTTAATTATTTTTTGATATGAACATTTATGTAGGAAATCTTAGCTATGGGGTTTCTGACGACCAACTACGCGAAGTCTTTGAAGCTTATGGGACCGTTAGTTCCGCAAAAGTTATTTCTGACAAATTCTCTGGACGATCCAAAGGTTTTGGATTCGTTGAGATGGATGACGATAACGAAGCAAAATCTGCTATTGAAGATTTAGATGGTGCAGAAATTGATGGCCGTGCTGTAAAAGTAAACGAGGCACGTCCAAGAGAAGAACGACCAAGAAGAGATAACTTCCGTCGTTAATCTCAAGCACATTGTTATTTAAAAAGCCTTCTATTAGAAGGCTTTTTTTTTTGCCCAATAATAAAATACAGATGGGTATATTCTATCAGTAAAAACCAAACACTTAAATTCCAGCGACTATTATGTTAATGACGACCACCAACAAATTTGAAGGAAGTGAAATTCAACAGTACCTAGGCATCATAACTGGAGAAGCCATTTTAGGGGCTAATATCTTTAAAGACTTCTTTGCCGGAATCCGAGATATAGTGGGAGGGCGTTCGGCATCTTATGAAAAAGAACTTCAAGAAGCCCGACGTATTGCCTTCAGCGAATTAGAAGAAAAAGCCGCTCAATTAGGGGCAAATGCAATTATCGGGATAGATATCGATTATGAGACCATCGGTGACACAGGTAGCATGCTTATGGTTAGTGTTACCGGTACGGCTGTGGTCATTTAGATTTAACAACCTATGTAACTACTCTAGGGTGATTTTATGAGACTCTAATCGATGGGAAACTGGAAAGTTAGCTTGTTCCCAAGTGGCGGGACCAAATTTCCCCCGAGCACCATTTGAAAAGCCATATTTCTCGGTGGGAATTCCTAGAAAATTGGTGTCTAATTCTCCATTCTCATTCGCATCATGGTATACCGCAATGGCGTAATTTCCATAAGCTAAGTTGTTCACCCTCCATTCGACCAAAGTATCTTCAACCCGAATAATTTGAGTGAAGGTTGGTGTATCAGGATAGTCATATTGGGAGTTGAAGACCGCTATTCTCAATGTTCCTTTTTGTTGTGAGAATCCATCCACCATTAGTGTAAAATTAGCAAAAAAATCTTCTTGAACTTCTAATACATCCGTGTGTGGAGTTACGCTAGTAATCTCAATAGCCGAATAGTTATTCAGTTGCCAATCAGCATCCAAACCGGTGCTGATAAGTCCTAACCAAAAAAATACCGATGCTATTAGTATACTCATGCGTTTAAAAACGGCAATTCAATTGAATTCATTCCGTTTTAAGGGCAAAAAAAAGCCCATCCCATTTGGTTGGGACAGGCTTTTAGAATAGATGACTTAAATAGATTAATCCGCCGATCGAACTGTTTTAATGATTCGAGCAGCCACTTTGTAGGGATCTGCATTAGACGCTGGTCGGCGATCTTCTAGTCGACCTAACCAACCATCTTCCACAGTACCTACTGGGATTCGAATAGAAGCACCGCGGTCAGAAACACCATAGCTGTATTTATCGATCGATTGTGTCTCATGCTTACCGGTTAAACGCTTGTCGTTGTCAGCACCGTAAACCGCAATATGCTCGGGAATAAACTTACCAAATGCTTCACAAACAGCCGTGAAGTATTCTTTACCACCTTCTTCTCGCATTTTACCATTTGAGAAGTTGGCATGCATACCTGAACCATTCCAATCAGTATCACCTAAGGGCTTGGGATGATAATCTACGGCAACGCCATATTTTTCAGCTGTGCGTTCAATGAGGTAACGTCCTACCCAAATTTCATCACCCGCTCTAGCAGCACCTTTAGCAAAGATCTGAAATTCCCACTGTCCTGCAGCTACTTCAGCATTAATGCCTTCAATGTTAAGACCTGCTTTTAAACATAAGTCAAGATGTTCTTCAATGATTTCTCGCCCATAAGCAGATTTAGCACCCACACCACAATAGTAAGGCCCTTGAGGTGCTGGATACCCTCCTGCTGGGAAACCGAGCGGTAGATTTGTTTCTGGATCGATTAGAAAATACTCTTGCTCAAATCCAAACCAAAAATCTTCATCATCCTCATCAATGGATGCACGACCGTTACTTTCATGTGCGGTACCGTCTGCATTCAATACTTCAGTCATTACTAAGAACGAAGCTTCTCTATCCGGATCGGGATAAATAGCTACTGGCTTAAGTAAACAATCTGAGCTGCTACCTTCTGCTTGTTCGGTGGAACTTCCATCGAAAGACCACATTGGACAATCCTCTAGTTTTCCACTGAAATTGTGAACAACCTTGGTTTTACTTCTTAGAGTTTGAGTGGGTTTGTACCCGTCAAGCCAAATATA
>RFPJ01000124.1 GCA_009926145.1 Bacteroidota bacterium | reverse complement strand
AAGATAGTTTAGCTGCGGTCGAAGCCGTCCGATTAGCGGAGGAGGCCGCAAAAATAGCCTATACATTTGATGAAAATGGTAGTTATGTCATCCAAACCGGCGCATGGCGCTCAGAAGTAAAAGCAAATGCACTAGCTGCTCAATGGGCTAGTGAAGGTGTTTCTGCTGCATATGTCGTCCAAACAGGTGATGAAACAACCGGCGATGTTTGGTTTCGAGTTCGACTTGGTTATTTCCCAACCATGCGAGACGCCCAAAACTTTGGCACTGAAATGGGTCTTAGTTACTGGGTAACCACTAGAAACTAAGGTCTGGATAGCAGTTCTATTGGCTATTTGATAGTACCTAATGCGTGAAATGGCTTATTGATATGCTAAAAAATATTTTAGTTGCTTATCTCGCAAGCAATTAGTTAATTGAGTCAACGCTCAAGTAGCGTCTCTCTTGATGAATAGTCAGGGCATTACATTGGAATGATGTAATGCCCTATTTTATTTGTCTGAGCTATTTTTTTGCTGTTCTTTTCTGTGCCAGGGGTATTTCTACACTTTTTTGCATCTTCTTGGCTATATTCTTCGTACGAATCATTATCTACAGATAGATTTAGCATTAAATCATCAAAAGATAATCGCTTATTAACTCGTCCATCGCGTACACCATGAAACAGTTTACCATTACCAAACGACAGATTGATCACGTTTCTATTCTCGACATTCAAGGGGAGCTCGATGCCCATACCGCCTTTCAGTTAGAACAAGAACTAAAGACACTTATCGACTCCGAGTCTTATCACATCATTGTAAACTGTAGCGAACTAGTGTATATCGCGAGCGCTGGACTTGGGGTATTTATGGCCTACATAGAGGATATTCGAAATCTTGGGGGAGATATTAAATTATCTAATATGACCGAAAGTGTCTTTCATGTATTCGACTTATTGGGCTTCCCAAGCTTATATGATATTCTGAACGATGAATCGGAAGCAATAGAAGGATTTAAGTCGCTATAAAGTCGTCGCTCAGACATGTCATCCAGCCAAAAACATATCACGGTAGCTTCTTCTACCAAACACCTCAAAGAAGTTCGTAGCTTTATACAAAGGTATGTCCTAGAGGATGGCTTTGATGAAAGAGAGGTTTCCGAAATTATTTTAGCTGTCGATGAAGCCTATACCAATATTATCAAACATGCCTATGAGAATGAATCTTCTCACAAGGTACATATTGCCATTGGTTCTACACCAACACAACTCTGGATAGAACTTACCGACCATGGTAAACATTTTGATCCGGCGGCCTATCAGGCCCCTGACCTTATGAAGCGGATTAAAAATAAGCAGCGCGGGGGAATGGGTGTCTACCTCATCCAAAAATTAATGGATGTGGTAGAATATGGTTCAACACGAGAGAAAAATACTCTCCTGATGAAGAAAAATAAATAAAGCTCATGGGGCATTATTCAGACTCTGACCCTAGCTCGACCCGTGGTCATTTTGAGCAACGTACCCTTCTTGAGACCAGTAGAATACTGATTGAATCTCAGGATCCTGATTTTATTTTGAACAATCTGCTGTTGATTGCATTAGGGAAGCTTATGGTGGCCCATGCTTGTGTTATATACCATCGCCCAGGAGAGGGGTCGTATAAAATTGCCAAGGGAAAAGGACGTTTTGCCAAAAACAACCTTTATGAAATACGGGTAGCCATTGAACCAGAAAAATTGACTAAAGGCGTCTATTCGATTGAAGAACTACCGGGAATTTTTGAGCAACTTGAATTATCTAGAAAGGGCTTAATATTTCACTTGCGAACTTCGGCACACCATATAGGCTTTCTTTGTTTGGATGCTTCACTTAAAGATACCGCTTATCAAAGTGACGAATTAGACTTTATTGAGAGTTTATGCCTCATGACCTCGGTTGCGTTATCGAGTTCAAAAATGTTTGAAGAATTGAAACGGATCAATCGCCGGCTCGACCGAAAAGTTCATGACCTTAATTCACTCTTTGAATTGAGTAATGATTTCAATCAGATGCGTACGATCGATGAGCTAACCCGTACCTTAAAGTTTGCCTTACTAGGCCAATTATTTATCCGACAGGTTTTACTCATTTTTTACACCGATGAGCAAACACATAATCTAGTGAAAGCGGGTATTCAGGAAGAACCCAAAGGGCTAGATATTCAATCCTTATTCTTAGTAAAGGATAAACTCAAGGTGCCGCTAGCAGAAAATGAAGAGCATAATCTGGATACCAATTCGATAACTGATGATACTTCAATAAGCACCGATTGGATTAGATATTTCAATACACAACAGATTCAATATCTCATACCTATTCAAAGTCAGGGTCAAAATCTAGGCATTATTGGGATTGGAAAGAAAGGAAGTGGTGAGGACTTCGATCCCGATGAATTGGATTATGTAGCTTCCCTAGCCAACTTGGTTGTGCTAAATATCAAACGTATTCAGCTACTTGAGGAACAGATTCTAAACGAACAGTATGAAAGTGAATTAGCTCTAGCCCGAACTATTCAGGAAGGATTATTACCCGCAAATTTACCTGCCATTACTGGTTTAGAGGTTTCGGCCACCAATATACCCTCAAAACAAATTGGTGGGGATTATTACGATCTGTTCCAACTTCCCGATGGTGGACATTTGATTAGTATTGCCGATGTAACAGGAAAGGGAGTTCCTGCCGCCTTATTGATGGCTAATTTACAAGCCATGATTCATGCCTTGGCACTACAAGATACAACCCTAGAAGAGGCTACCGGCACCATCAATGATTTTATTTATAATCATACACCGTCGGATAAGTTTATCACATTCTTCTGGGCTAAGCTATTATTTAATGGTAGCACCCTACGATATGTAAATGCAGGCCATGATTACCCCTTATGGTTTCGGGCTTCGAATTCAGGTATGGATCATTTTCAAACCGAACCCACCGAATTAAAAGATGGAGGGCTGCTACTGGGAGCTATTCCAACACTTCAGCCTTACGGTATCACCGAAATTGAATTGGCATGCGATGATATACTCGTATTTTTTACCGATGGAGTTACGGAAGCCATGAATCCTGAGACTCAAGAAGAGTTTGGCTTAGAACGCCTGATTCAATTAGTACAAAACAATCGTAATCAATCTGCTGAGGCGATAAAGGACAAGATCATTACGG
>RFPJ01000123.1 GCA_009926145.1 Bacteroidota bacterium | reverse complement strand
CCCAAATTTATAATTGAATCAGATGCCACCATTGTTGCTCCGTTATTTTTTGCGTATCTACTAGGTAATTAATTTGTAGCATTGATTACTTACTAGCGAACCAGAATAACCAAGGATTTTTACTTTGCATAAGAAGGCTGCTAAGAACAGGTCAAAAACGCAACATAGTAAAGCGCTAGAGCTATACAAAGCCCTACTTACTCCAAGACTAATTGAAGAAAAAATGCTAAGCTTATTGCGCCAAAATAAGATTAGTAAATGGTTTTCTGGTATCGGGCAGGAGGCCATATCAATAGGTGTAGTGGAAGCCTGTTCGCCTGAAGATGTCTTACTACCCATGCACCGCAATTTAGGAGTATTTACGCATCGTAAGGTCCCTTTCTATCCACTGTTTTGTCAGTTATTCGGCAAAGCCGATGGGTTTTCTAAAGGCCGAGAACGCTCGTTTCATTTTGGCACATTGGAACATGGTATCGTTGGCATGATTTCCCATCTTGCGGCCATGATGCCTGTTGCTGATGGTTTAGCATTAGCCAGAAAATTACGAGGAGATCAAAGTATAGCCGTTTCTTTTTGTGGGGATGGTGCTACTAGTGAAGGTGATTTTCATGAAGCTTTAAATCTAGCCGCCGTTTGGAAATTACCCGTCGTTTTTGTGATTGAAAACAATGGCTATGGACTTTCCACACCAACTAACGAACAATATGCCTGTAAAGATTTGGTAGACCGCGCCAAGGGTTACGGAATTAAGGGTTTTCAGGTGGATGGTAATGATGTATTTGATGTACTCAATACGATGAGTAGAGCTAGAAAATTAGCATTGAAAGGCACTCCCGTACTCATCGAGGCTATGACCTTTCGAATGAGAGGACATGAAGAGGCTTCTGGCACAGCTTACGTACCTGATGATATGTTTAAAGAATGGTCGAAAAAAGATCCGATTAGCCGGATGGAACAGTATTTAGCGAATCATTTTAAACTTAGAGAGCAAGATTTCCAGCGTTTAAGAACTGAAATAAAGAGTTCTTTCATAAGTGATTTAAAAGCCGCCATACAAGCAGATGAGCCCGTTTTCGACGAATCATCAGAGTTACAAGCCGTATATGCTCCCACCCAAACACTTCCAACTATTTCTAAGAACACAGATCACGAAGAGAAGGTAGAAAAACGTTACGTAGATGCCATTAGAGATGGATTACACCAGGGACTTAAGGAAAACCCATCAGCTGTTTTCATGGGGCAAGATATTGCGGGTTATGGAGGTGTATTTAAAATTTCAGAAGGTTTTTTGGATGAATTTGGTAGCGATCGAATTAGAAACACACCCATCATTGAATCAGGTATTTTGGGCGCAGGCTTAGGTCTATCCCTAGATGGTTTTCATCCCGTAATAGAAATGCAATTTGCCGATTTTGTGAGTTGTGGAATGAATCAAATCATTCAAAATATTGCGAAATCACACTATCGGTGGTCTCCTCCTATTCCATTAACTATACGATTACCCTATGGTGCCGGTGTGGGTGCTGGCCCCTTTCACTCACAATCACCTGAAGGCTGGTTCATGCCTCACACCGGATTAAAAATTTTGGTTCCATCCTCAGTGAAAGATGCTCAAGACATGCTTTATAGTGCTTTATTTGAACCAAATCCTGTATTATTTTTTGAGCATAAAAAAATCTATCGAAGTGTAAAAGAAATGGTTCCCTCAGAAGCTGAACGGGTAGATATTTCCAAAGCACATTGTGTTATTGAAGGTCAGGATGCCTCAATAATCACCTATGGAATGGGGGTTCATTGGGCAAAGGAATTATCCCATAACATGTTAGAGGAAGGCGTTAACATCGAAGTAATTGATTTACGTTGCTTGTCACCTATCGACTGGGATACCGTTTTGGCTTCGGTTAAGAAGACACATCGTGTACTATTACTTCAAGAAGCCTCAGAAACTATGGGGCCCATGAGTGAAATTGCAGCTTACATTAGTGAATACGGATTCAATTGCCTAGATGCGCCTATTATTCGAGTATCCTCACTAAATACCCCCATACCCTTCAACAAACAGTTAGAACAAGGGTATTTAGCTAATTCTAAGCTTGAAAATCGTATGAAGGAGCTATTATCCTACTAGGCATACTCATTAGGATGTACCAATCTTTTAACAAGTAGCATCAAAATGCCACTAACATCCATGGTAGAAAATCCCTTCACGGCTCTGTCGGCATCCAAAAGTGCATTGAAAATACCCTCTAAATCCTCTAGGGTATATCGCTTAGCATCTTGCAATAATCGCTTGAAGTAATAGGGACTACCGATATGAAGTTGCTGCTTTATATTCTGCTCTGATTTATTGGACTGTTGAAGCCGTATAATCTGCCATAATTTGCTGAAATCAGAGTATAGAAAGGAGATGATTCGAATGATCTCACCCGTATCTGACTTACTTTGTTGTAGAATACGTTGGGCTATGTAAAACGCTTGATCTAATTGTTTTTTATTAATGGCTTCTTTTAGCTCAAATACATCAAAACCTCGATAATTACCGATCACATCTTTTACCTGCTCTAAGGTAACTTCACCTTGTAGTTTAGAGGTGTATGTGCCAATTTTTTCAATTTCAGTGGCTAATAATTTAAGATCATTACCCACCAATTGGGCAATAAGTTGGGCTAGCTGCTCACTGAGTTGAAGTTGGTACTCTTGTTTGGCCCACCCCATAACCCAATTAGCTAATTGATAATCGGCGAGAGGTTCGAACTCCAAAGAACGAATATGTTTTTGGCTTAGTGATTTACCTAGCTTTGTATTTTTAGGAATTTTTGATTCTAGATGAAGAACCAAAATGCTCTGGGGATTGGGATGAGATAGATATTGTTGAAAGACTTCTTGAGTAGATGCACCACCCTTTTTTAGTAAAGAATCCGCATTCTTCACAATCACTAAACGCTTTTCCGCCATCATCGGAAAACTTTTAACCAGTTGTAAAACCGTATCTAAATTAGATTCATTACCATATAAATAATCACTGTTGAAATCACGTTCATGCGCTGGGATAATAT
This sequence comes from Bacteroidota bacterium, assembly GCA_009926145.1. GTDB lineage: Bacteria > Bacteroidota > Rhodothermia > Balneolales > Balneolaceae > UBA1275. Next base: position 157 of record RFPJ01000123.1, on the reverse strand, counting down.
CCTGTATGGCTTTGAGAAAACGATCCACAAAAAAATCTTCCCCACCAGTTAACACATAAACAGGAAATAACTGTGCATTTTTTATTTCTGCAACAGCTAATCGAAACAAATCTAAAGATGACGTTTTCCCAGCCATAAACCTAATTAAGGGGTAATT
>RFPJ01000122.1 GCA_009926145.1 Bacteroidota bacterium | reverse complement strand
AAAAACGGCTGGATGGATGTTAATCCTGGTATTGCATCATCTTACATTTTCTCTAAAAAGGCCGGCGATACTGTAACGATTTCTGGGCCATATGGTGAGTTCTTCATTAAGGACAAAACCGAATCTGAGATGTTATATGTAGGTGGCGGCGCGGGAATGGCTCCTATGCGTTCTCATCTCTATCATCTATTCAAAACCCTAGAAACGGGTCGAAAAGTATCTTATTGGTATGGCGGTCGTTCACGACGTGAATTATTCTATCTCGACCACTTCAAACAACTTGAAGAGAAGTTTGATAACTTCAAATTCTTTGTGGTACTATCGGAACCACTAGAAGAAGATAATTGGGTTGAAAAGAAAGATATCAACGACGAAAAAGGCGATGGGTTCCTTGGTTTTGTACACCAAGCAGTGATCGATCAATACCTCTCCAAGCATGCCGAGCCAGAAGAAATTGAATTCTATTTCTGTGGTCCTCCTCTTATGAACCAAGCGGTACAAAAGATGTGCGACGATTGGGGAGTACCTGAGGAGAATGTAGCATTTGATGACTTTGGTGGATAACTCAAGTCATGCCTCAAGCATTATTTAATCAATATACTATCAACAGAAACGGCCTTAGTCGTTTCTGTTTTGTTTTGGGTCTATGTAGTTTAGTCATGTATGGTGCTAGCTGTTCACCGGCAGAACCAATAACACGCCTTCAAGGGGAAGCCCAAGGCTCTACCTATACCATACAATTTATAGGTGAAGAACCCGAGGGTTTACACGATCAAATAAAAGGACTTCTTCGCGATATAGATTTATCCATGAGCACCTATGTGCCTGAGTCTAAGATTTCAGAGGTAAATAATGCGAATGGCGAATGGGTAAAGGTAGATCCTCTTTTCGATAAGGTGCTTAGGACATCCTTAGAAGTATCTCAGGAATCCGATGGAGCTTTTGATCCAACAGTAGGCACCTTAGTTCGACTGTGGGGCTTTGGTTTTGAAGAAATACGAAGTGAAGTTACGGCCGCAAAAATAGACCAGGCACTCAATCTTACGGGATATGAGCGAATTCAATACGATGAAGAGACCATGCGAATTCGATTGCCGAAGGACTTTAGTTTGGATTTTAATTCAATTGCCCAAGGATTTACCGTCGACACAGTAGCGCTATTATTAGAAGCTAAGGGCTTTAATAATTATCTGGTTGAAGTAGGAGGAGAGCTCCGAGCTAGGGGTGTCAATACTCAATCGAAGCTTTGGTCGATTGGTATTGATAAGCCTACGGAAAAAACATCTGTACAAAGAGAACTGGAAGCCATCGTTGAGCTTGATAATAAATCAATGGCCACCTCTGGGAATTACAGAAAATTCTGGGTGGATCCATCTAACGGGTTGAAGTATGCCCACACCATCGACCCAAAAACAGGACGCCCAGCAATGAATCAATTACTAAGTGCCACTATCCTTCATCCCGAGGCGATGATTGCCGATGCTTATGCAACAGCATGCATGGTATGGGGAATAGCCGAATGTATTGGTTTTATCGAGGATCATGAGGCTTTTGCCGCATTTCTAATTTATGTAGATGAAGCGGGGGATTGGAATACCTTTCAATCGGATGGGCTACAAATTACACAAGTAGATTAAGTGTTTATTTGCGTTTAGATAAACCGAGTGTTTGTTTATTATAGAATTGTTTAGACAAATGGGCTAAATGCAGCTTCTTCTTTTTTCTTATCTACGCCGTCACTTTTACACTTTTGGTCGGGAAGTGCGCCACAGAAACTACAGGCTTCGCCTTCCTCATTTAAAAAAGGACTGTTACTGGCGCAGGTGCCTGCAAACTCACCATCTTTCTTTGCCCAAATTTTAATAGCAATTCCTGCAAATCCTATTCCCAAAAGCGTAATGGCTAGTATAAGTGTGGCGAAGAAGGCTTCCATAATACAGTTGATAAAACGTTTTAATATATACTCAAAATTCGCCTTTTTATGGCTAAATGGCAATGTTATTATATACAGTACCCAAGTTTATGCGTAATCTTTCATGGTGATTCTGATAATACAGTTTCTTATATTTGATGTTCCAAAATAAGGATGCGCCCGTAGCTCAACTGGATAGAGTACCAGGTTTCGGCCCTGGGGGTTGGGGGTTCGAACCCTCCCGGGCGTACAACATTTTAAAGCCAAGTTTGAATGCAGTTTCAAGCTTGGCTTTTTTAGTTAGAATAGGCGTCTAATGCTTGACTGATGTCGTCAATAATGTCATTAATATGTTCTAGACCCACAGAAATTCGAATTAAACCATCCGATATACCTACTAAGCTGCGTTCACTAGGAGTCAATTTACTATGAGTGGTTGAAGCAGGGTGAGTAATGATGGTACGTGTATCTCCAAGATTTGAGGTCAATGAGCACATTTCAATATGATTAATAAAATCCTGCCCACCTTTTAAACCTCCTTCAACTTCAAATGCAATAATATTTCCTCCCTTGCTCATTTGTTTTCTTGCAAGCTCATACTGAGGATGGCTTTTTAAGAAGGGGTATCTAACCGTCTTAACCAAAGGATGATCTTCAAGAAATTGAGCTAAAGAAAAAGCGTTATCACAATGTTTGTCGAGTCTTATGGAGAGTGTTTCAATGCTTTTTGATAAGACCCATGCATTAAACGGAGATAAACTAGGTCCTGTATTTCTAGAGAAAGCTTTTATTTCATGCATTAATTCTTCTTTTCCAACAGCTAATCCACCAAGTACACGTCCTTGGCCATCGATTAACTTTGTGGCAGAGTGTAGAACAATGTGCGCCCCATAATTAATAGGTTTCTGTATGTAGGGGGTAGCGAAACAATTATCTACAATGAATATGAGATTATGCTTGATGGCAAATTCACCTAATAACTCAAGATCAAAAATTTGTAGCCCAGGATTGGTTGGTGATTCAACAAATAAAATCTTGGTTTCGGGAAGAATGAAATTCGACAATGTATCTAAGTCAGAATAGTCAAAATAAGTGGTTTGAATCCCCCATTTGGGTAATATTTTTGTGAACAGTGAATGTGTTGAACCAAAAACAGCTCTAACCGATAGAATATGATCACCTTGTGATAGTAAAGCGGCAAAAGTTGTGAAAACCCCACTCATACCTGAAGCGAAAGAAACCCCCGCCTCGGCATCTTCAAGCTTGCAAAGTTTTTGGACGAGTTCTTCATTATTTGGATTAG
>RFPJ01000121.1 GCA_009926145.1 Bacteroidota bacterium | reverse complement strand
GTATGCTCTAGCAAATAAAACTTTTTTCGGAGAATCTTTTCCGGTCACCATACATTTACCACCTTCCGAATCTCCAAAAGGGATACACCGAATAGTCGCCTTAGTTTCGTTTTTGATACGTTCCTCGGTTTCGGCTGTTCCATCCCAATGAGCGTAGATAAACCCACCTTTTTCGTCTAAAACCTGCTTGAATTCATCATAGCTTTCGACCTCGGTAGTCATGTCGTTTCTACGCTGTAGTGCACGTTGGAAAAGATCATCTTGGATGGTCTCTAATACGTTGGCGATGGTGTCTGCAATCCCTTCCCGATCGGTCAGTTGCTTCTCGAAAGTATCACGCCGCGCAAGCTCAACTTTATTGTTTTGAACATCGCGAGGGCCAATGGCAATACGCAGAGGAATCCCTCTAGCTTCGTGCTCGGCAAATTTAAATCCAGGTTTGTAGGTGTCTCGAGTATCCATATGTGCTCGAATACCTTTTGTTTTGAGCTCATCTAAAAGTGAATTTCCATAGTCAAGTACGAGGTTCTGCTCTTCGTCACTTCTATAAATAGGCACGATAACCACCTGTTTTGGCGCTAATTTAGGGGGAATCACCAATCCGCTATCATCGGAATGCGTCATAATTAAGCCCCCAATTAATCGGGTTGAAACGCCCCAGCTTGTGGCCCATACATGCTTGTGCTCTCCGTCTTTATCTTGGAAGGTTACATCAAAAGCTTTGGCAAAGTTTTGCCCTAAAAAATGAGAAGTACCTGCTTGTAACGCTTTCCCGTCCTGCATAAGCGCCTCTATACAATAGGTATCTTCGGCGCCAGCAAATCGTTCAGAAGCGGTTTTAACTCCCGTGATAACAGGCATGGCCATAAAATCTTCAGCAAAACTTCGATAAACTTCTAGCATTTGCTTGGTTTCAGCAACGGCTTCTTCGCGGGTAGCATGGGCCGTATGTCCTTCTTGCCACAAGAATTCCATAGTTCGCAGGAATAAACGCGTTCTCATCTCCCAACGCACAACATTGGCCCATTGATTTACTAATATGGGTAAGTCTCGATACGATTGAATCCAATTTCTATAGGTATCCCAAATAATGGTTTCTGAAGTAGGGCGCACAATAAGTTCTTCTTCTAAACGTGAGTCCGGATCCACTTCTACACCCCCTTCTACACTCTTTAGACGACTGTGGGTAACAACGGCGCATTCCTTGGCAAAACCCTCGACATGTTGGGCTTCTTTCGATAGAAAAGATTTGGGAATAAATAAAGGGAAATAAGCGTTTTCGTGTCCAGTTTCTTTGAACATGTGATCCAATGCGTTACGCATGTTTTCCCAAAGAGCCATACCTGTTGGTTTGATCACCATACTTCCTCTCACAGGAGAGTGTTCGGCAAGTTGTGCTTCTTTTACTACATCCAAATACCATTGGGAGTAGTCTTCGGATCGTTTGGTAATTTTCTGAGCCATAATCGTCGTTGTTAGATGTATTTGGTAAAGGTAACAAACTAAGCCAAGGAATGTGATAATGGATTAGAAAAAACTTTATGGAAATGCTAGGAAACCCTTATATTTAGTTTCTGTTTTGGCGTGGTAGCTCAGATGGTTAGAGCGCACGACTCATAATCGTGAGGTCGGCGGTTCAATTCCGCCCCACGCTACCAAATTGAAGACGGTTGTATGTTGGTACAATCGTCTTTTTTTTTGATGTTTTCTGGCCATTTGCCATAAAATTTTCTTTTAGCTCGAAATAAGAAATTGTTTCTATGGGGAAATTGAGTTTATACCTAGCTATGTCCATGGATGGATATATCTCGGGTCCTAATGATGATTTAAGTTTTTTAAACCCGTATCAAATAGAGGGAGAAGATTACGGTTACTCAACATTTATGAATCAAGTGGATTACATAATTGTTGGAAGAAAGACTTACCAATGGGTAATCTCTCAGGGATATCCCTACCATGATGAGAAAAATGTATTTGTAATTTCTAAGGATTCTAGCGCTTTGCCCAATCCAAATCATCAGTACTATTCAGGAGAGTTAGATCAATTAGTAAAAGAACTAAAAGAATCCACATCTCGGATTGTTTATTGTGATGGAGGTGCTATGCTGGCTAAAAGTTTACTTAAGCTGGGGCTTATAGATGAGATGATTATATCAGTCATTCCCACACGTTTAGGTAGTGGGGTGGAATTATTTGTGGATGGGGAGATTCCTAAGAATTTTATACATGTAAACAATCAAGTGTTCAAAAATGGATTAACCCAGTATCAATTCGAAAAAATTTGAAACAAAAAAGGAGTTCAATCTGGGATAAATTCTTTTCAGTAATCTGTCTAATGCAACTGATATCCACAAAAAAAGCCGCTCCCAATTCAATGGAAAGCGGCTAATATCATCTACAGACGGCTATTACCCCATTTGCATTTTAAACATAGGATTTGCCCGAAGATTGCTCAATAACGTTTAATACGTATTTTGTATACGTATAAATACGTAGACTTTGATTTGGCAGGCCTCAAAAATACGCCAATATATCATCCGTCAAACCCATCATAGGGTAATGAATAAACGGAAGAATCATCGAAGGTAGAACTAAAATTGTTCTAGATTCCCTTTGTTTTCAAGGGCAAAACGAACCAAGCTGGCGGTATTCTTCAGATTCAATTTCTTTAGTAAGTTTGTGCGGTGTTTGTCTACGGTACGAGGTGAGATGAATAATTTATGTGCAATCTCGGTACTCGTATGACCCTCAATGAGCAAATGAAGTACTTCCCGTTCTCTACGGGTGATACTCTTCTTGTTTTTCCGGTATGAGGTGAGTTTGCGGTATTCTTTCGTCATCATCTTGGAGTAAACTTTTCCCAAATAGGTCTCACCTTCGGCTACTTTAGTCGCAGCATCCATGAGTTCAATTCGGTGTGCACTTTTCATGAGTAAACCCTGCGCTCCAGACTCCAAAAAATTGTTTAGCGTTTCCTCAGAACTGTCATCTGCTAGCAATAAAATCTTAGCATCGGATCGCTGCTCAATAATTTTATTGGCGAGATGTATGCCAGAAATTTCGGGCATATTAAAGGATAAGACACAAAGTTCGGGTTGAACATGCTCAAAAGCCGTCAAAACCAATGCTCCATTGTCGGTATCGGTAACGATATCAAAGCCTTCTTCACGTAGTATAGAAGTAAGACCATGACGGAATACTTCATTCCCGTCGGCAACGATTGTTTTGATGGATTCCATGGAGACCTCCCCAGGCACTATGGATGGGAGA
>RFPJ01000013.1 GCA_009926145.1 Bacteroidota bacterium | reverse complement strand
TTACTTAGACTATACAGGTTCCGATATAGGAAGTTTAGGGTCTGGTTTTGGACTTGATCTGGGAATTACACTAGATATGGATGTTTCACTACCTGTATTAAATGTATTAGATGATAAACAAGAGCTACGATTAAGTGTAGCTGTATCCGATGTAGGAAGTATTTCATATGATAACAATCCTCATCAATTTAACGGTAGTAGCACCTTTACTTTTGATGCTGATGCAGGTGGACAAGAAGTGGGTGATTTCTATGATAATTTATCCGACAGTTTATCAAATGATGTGTATGGTGATTTTAGCTCGTCGGCTTCAGGAGCAAAAACCTATGATTTACCGGGAACTTTCAACTTTGGGGCGGCTCTGATTATAGGCAAGCTTACCACTTCTCTGGATGTTTCTTTTGGATTCAATGAATTAGGCAATAATTCAAAATCCTCTATCATGACATTGGGTGCGGAATATCGGTTTTTGGACTTTATTCCCATTCGTTTAGGTACTCGCTTGGGTGGTGGAACATCAACTGCCTTTTCCTTTGGAACGGGTATAGACATCAAGAATCTAGAATTCTCTGTCAGTGCTATGACGGTAACGGATTCAAGTGTTGGTGGTGCAGCAGCTACTATGGCCTTGAGTGGCTTGGTACTTAGATTTTAAAAAGTAATTAATTACTGCCATCGACTTATACCATATTATGGTATCGGTCGATGGTTACTTCCTTGGGTAGAGCATGATCATATAGTAAGTAATCATGCATGGATTTCGAGTAGAGGTGAGCGTATAAAATACCCTTAGAGGCAAGCCCCCTAAAAATATGTTCTTTTTTCTCTATATCGAGAGTCCCAATGATGGGTTTTCGATCGGGACTTGAATACCGAACACCTGCCCATTGATTGTTTACATGCACCATATATGGAAGCTCATCCGATATCCTTTTTAATTTATTAGTCAAGTATTTTAGACCACTCTCATCGGGATCTGTTGTGTTAAAGCGGTGTTCATAGGTGCTACCCATAACCCACTCATTTTGGTCAAGTGTACATAGATATGCTTGTGCAGAAATCGAATACTCACTAAGAAATGCTGTCCATTCCTTCGATTTAGAGTGTTTTTTATTCAAGGATACGCTTATTGTTTGGCCCTTGATGGCAACTCCTGGAACATTTTTCTTGTGAGCCATTTCATGTCCTGTACAATGTATAAGCTGCCCAGCTGTATATATGTCCGTTTCGGTTTCAATCCGCCAAGACTGTTTATCTTTCTCAAAAGTAGTTTGATAGTTAATGCCTTCTAAGACATCACAATCATACTTTCGCATCTCACTTAACAAGTATTTAAGATAGGCCGCTGGATTAAATACATAGCTATTATGTACGATTAGTCCACCAAAGGATTGATTTATTAAAGGAAAACGATGAGTAATTTCCTCTTTAGTTAACCATTCTGCAGATCCTTTTTCCCAATTATCTTCTTCAACATTTTTTCTTGTTTTTTCAGCAATTTCTAAATCAAAACAAGGTCTAATGAGTTTTTTTTTCTTAACAAATGAACTTAGTATGTGCTCTTTACCTTCAAGGATCAGAGCTATGCTATCTAATGCTTCTTTAGATTTATAACTTTTTTTAGCAAACCGGCCGGTAGCAGGATTGGCTAAAGCAAGAGGGGTGGAGGAGGCTCCCTCAGCCACACCCTTCGCATCAATAATAATCACTTTTTTATTGGATAAAGCCAATCGGTAGGCCAATAGAATCCCAGCAAGCCCAGCTCCTAGGATAAAAAAGTCATACTGTTTCTTCAAAATTTGACATATTTACCATTGAGGGTATCCAAAACGTATAGTTTACCCTCTGTAATTCCGTCGTTCTATAACCTTTTTGATTTTTTTGTTGCCAATCCAAACTTTCACATTCGATTCTATCGAAATTAACTCTAGGTTGACGGTATAGAAAACAGCTGTTGTTCGTCCATCTGGAGCATCATCCATAATGGAGCTTATATTACCAATAAGCATATAATCAGCTCCGAGTTCTTTAGCCATGGCTTTCATAGACTCTAATGAAGCATTTGACTGTTGATCGATGCGTTCATCTCTTATTTCAATGCGTTCTGAAGCATTAGCCACTAAGGTGACCTGACCAGAGTTTACAAATGCACGTTCCATTTCTTTGGTGATAATGTCGGTATCAATATGCTCCATACTTTCATTACGTACCGTACCTACAATCACAACTGGAGGTTTAGCCTCAGACTCTCTGTGATTGGCTAACCAATTGGTACTTAGAGCATCTGTAATCATTTCTTCGGACACCATTCTAGCATCGGTATCATTCCACTTGCCCGAAAGTTCGGTAGATGTATCAGGAGATACTCTACTTATTGTATTTATGGGTTTGCATTGGGTTCCTACAAGTAAAATACTCACAAGTGATAGAATTATGGTATGTTTCATTGGTTGCTCCTAAAGGCTAAGTGTTACTGTTGTAAGTTATGGGCTAAAAATCATTTTTACTATGGCATTAATATGCTAGATAGAATTCTATAATGTTAAGCGCTTCATTTTGATGGATGCTTAATGTTTTCTCTTCTTTATATAATAAGCCATCGTTGTGGTCATAATAATGCACGTATAATTTGTTTTCTCCTGAAGGAAGATATAAGGGTAGTACATATACATTTCCCGCAAGGCTACTCCAAGCCCGTAAATCGGCTTTTTCAGAACCTTCTTTATAAATAAAACTTGCGACATCTAATATATTACCCAAAAGTTTTTGGTCTTCATTAGCTAAGTTTTCAATCCAATTTGAACCTGAAAATTTTGCAATAGCACGCAGGATAGCTCGTCCGTATATAATTGGAATTTTTGACCTATAGACCTCTTCAGCAACGACATGCATAGATTCTAGTAGTATTGTTTCCCCAAGAAACTCATCATTATTCCAGATTTCAATGCGACTAACCTGAGAGGGTTGAGGATAGAGTATTGGTAAGGAAAATTTTAGTTCGGTTTCCCAATACTCATTATAAATTCTAAAGTCTTCTTGAACTTTGATCGGTGATCTACCTGTAAAGGTAAAGGCCAAAACTTTTTTTAAATCTCTACCATTTGGTGATTCTGGAAAAAGTTCTGAGATAATTCTATTTCTATTATCCTCTAATGGTTTTTCGATAAGTGCGTAATGTTCATTTAGTGCTCGAATAAATTGTTCTTTTTCGATACGCGCACCATCGGTATTTCCTTCAAAATCATATAGTTGGGAAGCTAAATAACGGGCAAAGGGCGAATTTTGAATTCGCGTATCATCTACTTTCCAAGAGACCCCTGAAAAACTAGTGTCTTGTTTAGCATAGGTGTCTGATAGACCATTTAGGCGAATATTTAGCTGTTCAATTTTATAGATCATTTGCCGTATTTCAACTAGGCTAGCTTCACTGTTTTGTGATTGAAGATAGTTGAGCGCTTTGAAGGCGTGTATATAAAATTCTTCGTAGGGTTCGCTATCATATACTAATTGGTTATCATTACCCACCAATGCATAAGCTCCACGACTAATACTTTTGGTAAAAGCCTGTTCAATAGCTAACTCAGCTGACCGAAAAAATTCATTGCTTTTACTAAACTCTCCGTTGTAATGATGAAGCATTCCCATTTCAAGTAACCATAGAATCTGATCTTTTTCTTTGTAAATATCTTTCTTTTGAGCTTCCTCTAATGCAAGAATAGCGGCATCATATTCGCCACTATCAATATGTTGTCTAATCGTATTTTGAGTCTCGTCTAGTAGGTAGGAGGCGCAGGACCACTGAAAAAGAACCAGCAGGCATATAAAGAATAATGTGATTGATCGAGAACTATGAATCATATCATGCAATAATTATCGCATTTCGCGACGTTTTAGAGATCAATTAAAGTAAACATATATAAGTTAGCTCCTATACTTTTATATTCCCTAACAAACCAACAAATGTATGTTTATTTAGCATGGTTATTTTAACGAGAGTCACACAGCTTTTGTTTCTTTTATTTGTATTTAATGCATGTGCAACACCGATGGCGCCAACGGGTGGTCCAAGTGATTCTACCGGCCCAAGTATTATACGTAGTTATCCTGAAAATGGAAGTACAAATGTTAAAACCCGAGAAGTTGAAATTGAATTCTCTGAATTTGTTAATCGCAACAGTCTTTCAACAAATTTACAGATTGAACCTGATATCGGTATAGAATATAGCTTAAGCTGGAAAAAGCGGACATTATATATCGAATTCGCCAGAGACTTACCTGACTCAACAACGCTGTTGATTACCTTAGGTAATAAGGTCTCGGATACCCGCAATAATACTATGGGAGCCTCTTTAACCATTGCGTTTTCAACAGGAAATCAGATTGATTCGGGCAGTATTACAGGAAAAATATTGCGAGCAGATAATGGTAAGGGCATTGAAGACAAAGAGGTGTTTTTATTTGAATCCCCTTACAGAATGGGAGATATAGCCCTTTATCGGGCTGAAAGTGATACCGGAGGTAATTTCCAATTCAATTATTTAAGAGATACCGAGTATATCATTGCTCAATTCGACGATAGAAATAGAAATAAACAGTGGGACTCATCATTAGAACGTATTCATGTATTTGAACGTGAAGTAGTTAATTTAAACACTCTATCGGCCGACACTCTGCTACCGATGTACATAACCGAAGAAGATACGCTTGAGCCTGAAGTGTTAGGAGTGGGGCTTTTGTCCAACAAGAGGCTTAGAATTCGATTCTCAGAGCCTGTAATTAGCGAGCCTAATCCAACCATAGTTATAAAACCTAAATTTGATGTCGATTCATTTAAAGCATCCTTACTATATATTTCGCCATCCGATCCCTCCATTGCATTTGCACAGTCGGAACAATCATTTTTAGAAGACTCCAGTTATAGTATCGAGTTTAGTAATTTTTCAGATATCGAAGGTAATGTAATGAGCGGCCAAGAATATTCCATTCTTGGGTCTGCTGCTGTAGATACTACCATACAACGATTTATTAAGGTAGATCCTATCAATGAATTGGATCTCAGAGATTCCGTAGTGCTTTACTATGCCTCACCAATTACTCAGCGTGTACTAATTGATTCACTTCGAGTAATTGAAGGTGTGGTTGAGAGTAATTCATGGCCTAGAATCAATGTCTCAAATAACCGTTTAGTACTTCAAGCTGATCCAGAATGGAAGGATGGAGTAGATTATCAAGTACTTGGTTGGAATCCGAAAACACAACGAAGAATTCTTATTCCTTATGTAGTGAATGGCCCAAGCACTTGGGGAAGTCTTGAGCTTACAAGAAAGCAGAGCACCATAGCAAATCCTACAAACTCAGCTGATTCGACTACCACAGATATTTCGAAGGCCTTAGTTCCAGATGTTCGTTTTGAGTTATATGACACAAAAAATTCCATCATTCGTGAAGGATCATTTTCTGAACGTGGAATTATAGATAAATTAGTTGCTCGAGAGTATATTTTGCGGTTATACATCGATACCAACAATAATGGACAATGGGATGAGGGTAAATGGAATCCATACTTAGCTCCTGAGCCAATGATAATACGGAGCGTATTGAACATCCAAGCCGGTTTTACTTCTACAATTCAATTTAGTTTTGACTGATACAAAGGCCAAAAAAGTGCTGTTTTTTTGTTTGGTTTGGCCAGAGCCTGGTTCATCGGCAGCAGGGGTTCGCATAGATCGATTGGTGTGTTTTTTTAATGAAATGGGATGGTCTGTACACATAAGTTCATTGGCGGAACCTTCAGATTATTCAACGGTATATGAATATGCCCAACATTACAAATTGGATCCTAACAGCCCACAAACACCCAAGTGCATCCATGCTATTAATCCCGACATCGTAATATTTGATCGGTTTATGATGGAGGAACAATTTGGATGGCAAGTAGCGGAAGTTTGTCCATCTGCCATCAGAATTCTTGATACGGAAGATCTCCATGGACTTCGAGAGGCGAGAAGGCTATCCTTACACTATTTAACGCATGATGAACTGTGGAATCAAGAGTTCATGGTTTCAGAGAGTTGTTTATCCAACCCCATAAGTCTTAGAGAATTGGCAAGTATGTACCGTGTACATCTTAATTTGATGGTTTCTCGGGTTGAAATGGATTTGGCTCGGAAGTACTATCGATTAGATTCGGACTCGCTTTATTTTTTACCTCTGATATCGAATAATTGGGTGGAAACTAATCATGATAGTGGATCAGTGATGAGCAGGAATCATTTTATGTTTATTGGCAACTATAAACATGCTCCCAATAGAGATGCCGTACATCATCTATGTAGTAATTTATGGCCTAGTATTCGCGAAAAAATACCCAATCAAGAATTGCATTTATATGGAGCATATGCCGATGCTGATATCCAAAAGCTTAATAATGTTAGCTTAGGCATTTATGTTAAAGGTAGGGCGGATGATGTCACCAACGTAATGAAGGGATACCTATTACAACTAGCTCCACTTCGATTTGGAGCGGGGATTAAGGGGAAAATTTTAGAAGCGATTCTTTCTGAGTTACCAACTATAACCACTCCCATTGGGCGAGAAGGTCTAAACGAATATTTATATGATTTTGAGTTTCCTGGAGAGGTGACCTGTTCGGACGCTGAATTCATTGAGAAAACTATATACTTGGCTCATAATAATCGTCATTATGATCAGAAGATTACGGAAAGTCAAAAAATAAAAGACAAGCTTATGAGCGATTCTATAAGCTTCACTCATGAGAGAATGCTATTGAACAATCTCTTAAATCCAATGTTCTTAGAGTGCCTTATGAACACATCTATGGTTCATCAGAGTTTCAGACAAAACAATAGTCTGGCTTATAGATATCTCTCGAAATACATCGCAGAGAAAAACAAAAATGCTTAACGTAATTAGGCTGTAGAGTAGGTCCCTAGTTAGTTGCTAAACTACCTCTTAAAAACTCTGCACGAGCTTCTTGAGTACTGTTAGGGTAGTCTTGTAGGATTTCTTCAACTAAAGCAGAAGCTTTTTCCTTATCCCCAATCTCAAAATAGAGTTCTGCGGCACTTAGTAGATTACTTGGAGTGGTGGCTTCATTAAGATCCCACCTTGCAGCTGCTTCAAAACTTTTAGCTGCTGCCTCAACACTACCTTGTGATAAGTATAGTTTTGCATGAAGATTTTTGGCTCCAACTCCTAAAATACCATCGGGCACGTCAAACTGCTCCATATAGAAAAGAGCATCTTCTACATTGTTTAATTGATATGAGGAAATAGCCGCGTAATATGAAGCGAGATTTCCAGCATAGGTTCCAGAAAAATCATTTGCTATGGCCTTAAATCCATAGGTTAATTCAAAACTATCGCCATCTAATGCTTTTACATAATCACCCTCAGCATAGTAACCTTCTGCTATTGACAGTAGCTGTTGGGCTTGTTCTTCTTGTGAATTAGAGTAGAAAGAATAACCTATAATAGAAGCGACAACCACTACAACAGCAACAGAAACCCCTATTATGGAATTCTTGTTGGCTTGAAAATAGGCATTTGCATTTTCGAACCACTGAATTAGCGGGTCCTTGGTGATGTCATCATTCTTTTTATTGTCGGCCATAGTGCAAATTTGATAGTTATTTTTGACTGTCCAAAAATACGGTGCTTTATGCTATAAGCAAAACGAAAAATACGCTTTGTACACCTTTACTATTTAAAGTATTTGTGATATTTGACCGTCTTTCATCTCCCAGATAAGATCTCCTGCCCGTGCAATTTCCATTTCATGAGTAACCATTAAAATAGCTACCGAATGTTGATCGCGTAGGCGGATAAGGTGTTCTAAAATCTGGTTTGTGTTTTGTTCATCCAAATTTCCAGTGGGTTCATCGGCTAGAATAAAAGAAGGCTCATTAATTAAGGCTCTAGCCATGGCTACTCGTTGCTGTTCACCACCCGAGAGTTGGTTAGTTCTATGTTCTAAACGTTTAGCCAGACCAAATTCATTTAATAAATCATAAGCCAGCTGTCTGCTTCTAGATTCTGATTTACCATTTATAATGGCAGGAATCATTACGTTTTCAAGGGCGGTGAATTCGGGAAGGAGATGATGAAACTGAAAAATAAAGCCCATTTCATTGTTTCGAAAGCTAGCCATCTTTAACTCATTCCAGTGAGTAATGTCCTCACCATTCCATAAAACGTGTCCTGAGTCGGCTTTATCAAGTCCGCCAATAATATGCAGTAGAGTACTTTTTCCACTACCACTTGTACCAACTATGGAGGCGATGGACTTTTCGGCCAATTTAAAATTTACTCCATTGAGTACCTCTAGTACCTGCCCATCACTAGCAGGATAACTTTTATATACATCATTAATAGCTAATAGTTCATTCATGACAACCTAGGAGCTAGAATTGTTAAAAGCGGGAAAAGCAAAATGTTCAATATGCTCACAGCTTCCTGTATCAGTATTAATTTTTGCTACAATACCACTTAGGCGAGCGTCTCCGGTAGCTGCTTTATACTTTTGATGCACACCCGTTATAAAACGTTTTAACGCTACTTTTTTATCCATACCTAGTGAACCTGCATAAGAACCGGTCATGCCAGCATCCGTTATGTAGCCTAAGCCTTTGGGGAAAATTCGAGCATCACCTGTAGGGATATGCGTGTGTGTACCTACCAAGACTGAAGCTCTTCCATCTACATGCCAAGCCATGGATACCTTTTCGGCGGTAGCTTCAGCATGAAAGTCGATAAAGATCAGTTTGGTTTCTTTTTGAATATGATCTAGTGCCCAATCAACCGCTTTGAAAGGGTCATCAATGGCTTTCATAAAGGTTCTACCTTGTAGATTTATGACTCCGAATTTAAGTGGGGTATTAGGTATATCATAAATACCGAAGCCATAACCTGCATTACCCGATGGATAATTGAGAGGCCGGAGAATATGATGGTGTTGACGCATATAGGAGAATACTTTCCACTTATCAAAGGAATGATCTCCACCTGTAATTACATGGACTCCGAGTTCTAAAAATTCTGCTATGATTTCTTCATTGATGCCATGGCCTTCATGTGAATTCTCGCCATTTACTATAACAAAATCAGCTTTATACTTTTGGATAAGAGATGGTAAAAAGCTTCTGGTACACTGCATACCTTCTTCACCAACAATATCTCCCAAAAATAAGACCGTAATTGCTGAGGCCACAGAATTAACCTCTTATATCTTCAAGCAGCTGTTCGAGTCGAGTATTTACTCGTTTCATCATAACCTGTTCATTTTTTTCCGTCTCGGAGAGTTGGTTGCGAAGCTCAAAAAGTTCTTCAGCAATACTTAGCGCTGCGAGTACCATAACCGTAGATTCGGGTTGTTTAAGCAATTGTTGTCGGTACTCTTGGAATTTTTCATCCACATACCTGCAAATATTGAGCATATTCTCTTCTTCATGGTCTTCTACCATTAGAGGATATTGCTTGCCGAGTATGCTTACTTTTAATGATTTCACGATAGTAGACGTAGTATCAATTACCTTCTAAATGACGATCGATTTTTTGAATCATACTTTGTATTTGCTGTCGTAAAGCTAGTCGTTCAGATTCGCTAATGGCTGAAAATATGTCGGTCTGTTTACCTCGTTCTTGTTCCAGCTTTTTAATAAGTTGAAGTTGTTCACGCTTGGATTCACGGAGTTCTTTTTTGAGAGAATCCACTTCAACATAAAGTTCTTCGACTAGCTCCTTGAACCGTTCGGTATGTTCAGATATAGGATGCATAATGTTATGATCTAAGTTCTACATTATACTTTTTATTTAAGGATCTTACAACATTGTTAATTATAGGTTCTATATCTTTGATATTCAACGTTTTATTTGCGTCTAAAAACTGTAGTCTAAATGCAATACTTTTGTTGTTTTGAGCTATATTTTCACCCTCATATACGTCGAAAATATCGATCTTTTGTAATAGAGTACCTGCTGTTTGGCTAATTTCTTGAAGTAGTGTTTCGGCATCAATATCACTTCTAACAATAAGTGCTATATCATACTCTATACCAGGAAATTTGGGGATGGGGGTAAATTGTATGGTACCTTGATTTATGAAAGCCTCGTAAAGCATATTTACATTGAATTCCCCATAGTAAACATGCTCGTCTAGCTCATATGTTTTCTGTAAGGCTTTACTTACTTTAGAAAGCTTACCTATAGAGTGTTCTCTGATATAGTATGTGAGTTCATCTTGATCTGAGACTCTTGTTTGAATGTGTTGAGCAAGCCCAAGTGATGCAAGAAGGGCATGAGTATCCGCCTTCAGATCCATGAATGTGTAAGGGCTAGATTTAGCTAACCAGTGATCGTCATGCTTTCTCCCAGAGACTCCGAGAAGTACATGTGTTTGTTCTCCAATGCCTTTGTGAAAAGTCCCTTCTGTAGCTGAGTAAAAAACATTTCCAAGTTCAAAAAACCGGACACCAGAAGCTTTTCTATTTTTATTATAGGAAGCTGCTTTTAAGAAGCCGGGTAAAAGCGAAGGTCTTAGGGTTGTCATATCCTTGGTGAGAGGATTCAAGGTCGAAATCATATCCGAGAGTTCACCAAAATGATTGGCTTCTTCCTCGGAAATCAATGAGTTTGAATATATTTCATTGTATCCGAGCCCAACAATCTTTTCAGTTATTTTTTGTTTACAAGTTTCCCATTCAGAAAATGGTTCCGTTGAAATCTGAATCCCATGCGCTGGAGAGGGGATGTTGTTGTAATCAAAAATCCTTCCAATTTCTTCTATAAGATCTATTTCGCGTTCTAAGTCTGGTCTGAAGCTAGGTATATCACAATCTAATTGGTTTTGGCTAGTTTCAGTGGTTTTTATACCTAAAGCGTTGAAAGTCCTTTGAATCCAGTTAGTATCAATTTCTACTCCTAATAGCTTATGTACCTTAGGTAAGGAAAGTGAGATGTTCGTGGGCTGCCATGTGACAGGGTGTACATCTACTACTTCAACAATGCGTGAGGAGGGTAGAAGCTGCTGGATTAAATCCGAGGCCCTCATGGCTGCTCTTACAGTCATTTCAGGGTCTATACCACGTTCAAATCGATAAGAAGCATCGGTTTGAAGGGCTAAATCTTTGGCACATTTGCGAATTTTACCGGGCTCAAAGTACGCACTTTCCAGTAATATAGAAGTGGTCTTCTCGCTTACTTCAGAATTTTCACCGCCCATAACACCGGCAATGGCGATGGGTTTTTGATCATCGCATATAAATAAACTACCTGCTGGAACATCTCTACTCACCTCATCGAGTGTAATGAAGGGCATGGATGAATCAAAATGCTTTACTCGAATTTTCTTACTACTTATTTCATGGGCATCAAAAGCATGTAACGGTTGCCCCATCTCATGCATAACGTAGTTGGTAATATCCACAATATTATTGATGCTTCTGAGTCCTATGGCTTCTAATCTATTTCTAAGCCAAGTAGGGGATGCTTCAATCTTTACGTTTTCGATGAGTACCCCAACATATCGGTGGCAACCCTGAGTGTCATCGATGTGTATGGAAATATGTGACCCCTGATGTTTTATTTCATTGGGTTCGGAAATCTTGGGAATATGTAATTCTGTATTCCATTTTGCCGATAAATCTCTGGCAACTCCAATATGAGAGGTGGCGTCTGGTCGATTAGGTGTTATGGCTATATCTATAATCTGGTCTTGATAGCTCTCAACAACAAGGCTAAGCGGTACTCCAACAGGAGTATTTTCAGGTAATACCATAATCCCAGAATGGTCGTTAGAGAACCCCAATTCATCTTCTGCACAAATCATACCCTCTGAAAGAACACCCCTTAATTTGGTTTTTTTGATAACTATGGGGAGCCCTTTTTCATCTGTAATGGGCAGTTGGCTGTTAACGGGTGCAATCGCCACTTTTTGACCTACTTGAACGTTTGAGGCGCCACACACGATTTGTAGTTCACTGCTTCCATCGTTTACTGTACAAACCGATAAGCGGTCAGCATTTGGATGCTTTTCAACCCGTAAAATATCACCAGTAATAATACCTTCTAGATTAGTACCTATACTAAAGGTTTCTTCTTCTTCTAAACCAATGAGGGTTAAGGTGTCTGCAGTTTCTCGTACATCCTCTGGTAGGGATATGTATTCGTTAAGCCAGTTGTAGGATAATTTCATAATGCGTGAACTGTAATTTCTTAAACAAATTGGTGTAGGAAGCGGATATCATTTTCGTAAAAAGTGCGAATGTCATCGATTTCATATTTGAGAATGGCCATTCGTTCAACCCCCATACCCCAAGCAAAACCGGAATAGATTTCTGGATCGATATTAACCGCTTTAAAAACGTTAGGATCCACCATGCCTGATCCTAGTATCTCAAGCCATTTACCTGATTCTTTAGAGCCCCACCATATGTCCATTTCCAAACTGGGCTCGGTAAATGGAAAAAAACTAGGACGCAATCGATAGGTTACATCCGAACCATACATCAGTTTTACAAAAGTGATAAGAGATTCCTTTAGATCTGCCACACTCACATTGTGATCGACGTAGAGCGCTTCAACTTGATGAAAGAGGAAATACGATTTAGGTGATACGGCCTCATTTCTGTATACGCGACCTGGCATAATAGAGCGAATAGGAGGGGCTTGCTTCTCCATGAGTCGAATTTGTACAGGAGAAGTATGAGTTCTTAGCACTAAATCAGGAATAGCTGGATCCTCATTTTTTCGCACAAAAAAGGTGTCTTGAGTATCTCTTGCTGGGTGATTGGGAGGAAAATTTAGTGCCGTAAAATTATGAAAGTCATCTTCTACTTCAGGTCCGTCAGCAATATTAAAACCCAAACGGTAAAAAATGCTTTTCATCTCCTGTAGCGTTTTTGTTAAGGGATGAACAGACCCTATATTTTTAGCAATAGGGGGTAAACTAAGGTCATCTGTGGCCGAATTTAAGACCGTATGCTGATTCTCAAATCGCGATTGTGCTTCTTCAAAAGTGTTTTGTGCAAGCACCTTTAGGTCATTGACATCCTTACCAAAAGTCGCGCGTTCCTGTGGCGTAAGGCTGCCCATTGTCTTGAAGAGCTGTTGAATAGCACCTTTTTTCGATAGGTATTTTAGTCTGAAGTCTTCGAGATCTTGAGAGGTGGAAATCTGTGTTTCTTTTATTTGTTGAATCAGTTGTACAACGGCGTCATTCATTTTGATAGAACTAGATGTAGATGATTGAATCCTAGGAACATACGAAAATAAAAAAACCGGTACATCTACAATACTAAGATTGAGCTATACCGGTTTTAAATAGGTCTATGTATTGTTATGCGTGAGCTTCCGTAACAATGGCAGCAAAAGTTTCAGGATCATGAATAGCTAAATCTGCTAAAACTTTACGGTTGATGACCATATTTTTTTGACTCATTGCATGAATCAATTTGGAATAGGTAGTACCGTTAAGTCTGGCCGCAGCGTTAATCCGCGCTATCCATAACTTTCGAAATACACGCTTGCGATTTTTTCGGTCACGGTATTGGTACTGAAGACCTTTCTCTACCGCATTTTTCGCAATGGTGTACACATTTTTTCGCTTACCCCAATAACCTTTCGCTTGATTTAAAATCTTTTTGCGACGGCGACGGGAAGCCACTAAGTTTAGTGAACGTGGCATTTTTTGATGTGTTTAGTTAAAAATTTAGTTAATGAGTTGCTTGACTTTAGCGACATCTGCAGGAGCTACTAGTGTGCTTTGTCCTAGCTGACGCTTTGTCTTGCTACTTTTTTTCGTTAGAATATGACGCTTAAAAGCCTTTTTACGTTTAATCTTACCTGATCCGGTAGTCTTAAAACGCTTTTTTGCGCCACTATTACTTTTCATTTTAGGCATAATCAATCACAAATTGATGAATTTTTGATAGACTCCTAAGATACGGCAATTGTATTGCCTAAGCAATAAAAGAACGTATTATTTAGAGGGGGTTAAAATCATAATCATGCGTCGACCTTCCATGTTGGGCTTTGATTCCATTTTCGACACATCTTCAAGACTCTTGGCAAGCTTAAGTAGTAATAGTTCGCCCTTTTCAGTGTACAGCATATCTCGTCCACGGAACTGAACAGAAGCTTTCACTTTATCACCACTTTCGAGAAATTCGCGTGCATGTCTGGTTTTAAATTCCAAATCATGATCATCTGTATTAGGACGGAAACGGAGCTCCTTCACGCTAACGGTATGCTGTTTTTTTCGCGCTTCTTTTTCTTTTTTCTTTTTCTCGTACTGATACTTTCCGTAGTCTATAATCTTACAAACGGGTGGGTTGGCATTGGGCGAAATTTCCACCAAATCCAGATTATACATTTCAGCTAGCTGCATACCACGTTCTGGAGTGGTAAGTTCATGGCTGTTGTCAGGCTTAATTAGCCGAATTTGTTGGGCTCTAATTTGTCCATTGAGTCGGGGACCTTGGGGTTCAGGTTTACCTCGAAATTGTCTCTTAGCGATGATTAATCCTCTTGTCTTGTTAGTTAAATGATTCGTTTAAAGGATAAAGAATAATAATAAATTATTGAAATTATCACTATAGAACCAATGATTAGTGTTCAGGAAGTTGTTTTTCCTGAATTTCCATGATAAGTTCTTCAATAAATTGGTCTTGTGTTATTACACCAACATCTCCTTTACGATGTCTTCGAACAGAAACGGTACCGTTTTCCACTTCTTTAGTACCCATTATGATCATATAAGGTACTTTTTCCGTTTCGGCTAATCGAATCTTTCCACCAATCTGTTCACTCCTTACATCGGCAGTAACCCGAACTCCATAATTTTCTAAAGTGCCTTTTAAATCATCTGCCGCCTGATTTTGGTCATCCGATATGGGTAGAATTCGAACTTGTTCCGGGGAAAGCCACAGTGGGAAGTTACCAGCGAAATGTTCAATCAGAATGCTCGTAAAGCGTTCCATTGATCCAAAAGGCGCCCTGTGGATAATGACCGGGCGATGTTTTTTATTGTCCGATCCCACATACTCCAAGTCAAAACGCTCTGGCATGACATAATCTACTTGAACCGTGCCCAATTGCCACTTTCTGCCAATAGCGTCACGTATAATGAAGTCGATCTTGGGGCCATAAAAACTAGCTTCACCAGGAGCAATGTTATACTCCAAATTCATGGCGTCAGCTACCTCTTGAATCTCTTTCTGAGCGCGGTTCCAATAGCTCAAATCTCCGCCATACTTTTTGTCATTTTCATCTCTAAAGGAAAGTCGAATATCCACAGGCATTCCAAAAGTTGAAAACACAAATTGTGTTAATTCTATCGTATGTTGAATTTCAGACTTTAACTGATCATGTGTACAGTAAATATGCGCATCGTCTTGAGTAAATCCACGAACTCTGGATAACCCACTTAACTCACCCGATTGTTCGTAACGATAGACGGTACCAAACTCTGCCAAACGAATGGGTAATTCTCTATAACTACGTAAACTGGAATCAAAAATTCTGTGATGATGAGGACAATTCATAGGTTTGAGCATGTATTGCTCATCATCCACTTCAATTGGATCAAATTGTGAGTCCTTATAGTAGGGATAGTGTCCAGAAGTTTTATACAACTCAATATTACCGATATGAGGAGTAATTACCTCCTGATAGCCTCTTTTAATCTGTTCATCCCGTAAAAATGCCTCAAGGGTTCTACGTAGGGTAGTGCCTTTTGGAAGCCACAATGGAAGGCCGCTACCCACCATTTTATCGATTAGGTAAATCCCCATTTCTTTGCCGAGTTTACGGTGATCGCGTTTTTTGGCTTCTTCTACTTGTAGAATGTACTCTTCTAATAGTTTTTGTTTCGGAAAGCTAATACCATAGATGCGGGTTAACTGTTTTGAATCCACATCTCCACGCCAGTAAGCACCTGCTATACTGGTGAGTGCAACGGCTTTAATACCGGAGGTATCGGGTAAGTGAGGCCCACGACATAAATCGGTAAATCCGCCTTGGGTGTAGAAGGTTATTTCACCATCTTCCAAACCTTCGATAAGATCGATTTTATATTCGTTTGATCGTTCTTGGTAAAAATCTAATGCTTCCTTTTTGCTAACCGATCTTCGATTAAAACTTGATTTAGTTCTCGCCAAATCAATAAACTTTTTCTCTAGGCGTCTCAGATCTTCTTGCTGAAGTGTATGGTCCCCAAAATCAACATCATAATAAAAGCCGTTTTCGATGGGAGGTCCTATTCCAAACTTTGCTTCTGGGAATACCTCCTGAATAGCTTCAGCCAGCAAATGTGCCGAGGAGTGCCAAAAAGTATATTTGCCTTCTTCGGAATCCCAGGTATGTATTTGAATACTGGAATCTTGCTCAATTGAGCGATTTAAGTCCCAAATTTCACCGTTGACTGAAATACTTAAAGCAACACGGGCGAGTCCAGAAGAAATAGACTCTGCAATCTCTTTTCCTGTGATACCCTTGTTGAATTCTTTAACACTTCCATCGGGTAGAGAGATTTTGATAGGATCTAATGACATGAAATAATAGGCTATAAATGATTTGTGCGTCCTACTGGATTCGAACCAGTGGCCTCCACGATGTCAACGTGACGCTCTAACCAACTGAGCTAAGGACGCTAAACAACACTGAAGATACCAAACATAACTAATATGTTTCAATGCTATATCAGCTTTTGGTATCTTTGGGACTTATAAATGATTCCCTAGGTAGTAACTAGGTGTATTGAGTTCTATAATTTCTATAAAATACCCGATTAACTATGATTCAGCGACGTTTAGTTCGTGAAACGGTGCTACAAGCAGTTTATGCATTCTTACAAAGTGGAGAAAGCAGCTCTCAAATACTTACTAGCGTAGTACAAGAATCACTAAAACAAGACAAAGAAGCTCTGCGATTTGGAGAGCGATTGTTCCTAGAAACTATAGAGTATCTAAGCTCTTGGGATGGTGTAATTGAGCAACACATAAAAAATTGGGAAATCCAGCGCCTTGCCCTCATCGACAAGATCATCTTGTACATCGCACTTACCGAGTTCTGTTATTTCCCAGAAATTCCTACCAAGGTTACCATCAATGAGGCTATTGATATAGCCAAGAAATATTCTACCGCGAAATCAGGTCGATTTGTGAACGGTATTTTAGATGCTTCGCTTATACAGTTACAACAAGAAAATAAAGTAACAAAAACAGGTAGAGGACTCATTGACTAAGAGTGGATTGGTTCACAACACTTCAGGCTCCTACATCGCTATTGGAGATATACATGGTTGTCTGAAGACGTTGAAAGCATTGTTAAAGGACTTAATTAGTGAATTTGGTCGGGAGAGGACCTTTATCTTTCTCGGTGATTATGTGGATCGTGGACCTGATTCAAAAGGGGTCATCGACTTCCTTCTAGAATTCAGAACAGAGTATAACTGTATTTTTTTAAGAGGAAATCACGATGCCATGCTG
>RFPJ01000120.1 GCA_009926145.1 Bacteroidota bacterium | reverse complement strand
TCAAAAATGAGTAAATCAATTCCTTTTAGCATCTCCGATGTTGGCTTCTTGGTAGCACCGTATAAGGAGTAAACAGGTAAACCTGTTGCCTGATCTACCCCATCTATGATGACTTCACCGGCACCTTGATCGCCACGGAATCCATGTTCGGCTGCAAATAATGCTTTTACAGGAATATCCATAGCTAGTAAGGTGTCTAACACATGGACCCCATGCACCCGGGCCGTAGGATTCATAATGAGCCCTACATTCCGAGTGAGTAATTCCGCACCATGATTTTCGAGAAATCGTTCGGCTCCTACTTGTACGCTCGGCTCTTCAACCCGACCTTTTGAGGGTTCACATGCAAGACCAATAAGTACAAAGGCTACTAATAAAAGCCCTTTGGAGGAACGAGAATACTTCATGGGTTAGGAGCTGTGGATTATCCTTTGTTGGCTACTATTTCAGATTCAGCAAAGAAATAGTTGGATTCAATTTTACCGTTTTCTACAGAATCGGATCCATGAATAATGTTTTCACCCACACTATCTGCAAAATCTGCCCGTATGGTTCCTGCTTCTGCTTCAGCTGGGTTGGTGGCTCCAATAAATGTTCGGAAATCGGCAACTGCATTTTCCTTTTCTAATACCATAGGAACGCATGGACCACTGCTCATAAAATCACATAGTTCACCAAAAAATGGACGCTCCCTATGTACCTCATAAAAACCACCGGCCGTAGTAGAGCTCAGATGCATCATTTTCATGGCTACAATATGGAATCCAGCTTCTTGAATACGCTTGGTTACTTCACCGATCAATCCTTTTCGGACACAATCTGGTTTTAAAATAGTTAATGTTCTTTCGACAGACATAGATGAATTGTTTTATTATTTTACAAAGAATTAGTATGACTAAAGATAACCTATTAGGCATCAAAACGCTTCTCAATATTACGGCCCTTTGATCCATGGTCTAGAATACAATAAATCATGAATTCTAACAGCTATCACTGATCCATTGCAGAACAAATCAAACCCCTCACCGATGCCTAATCGTTTAGTAAATGAGCGAAGCCCTTATTTGATTCAGCACAAGGATAATCCGGTGGATTGGTATCCTTGGGGTGATGAGGCTTTTGAGAGGGCCAAAAAGGAATCGAAACCTATTTTCTTATCCATTGGCTATGCGACCTGCCATTGGTGTCATGTGATGGAAAAAGAGAGTTTTGAGGATGAAGATATTGCATCCTATCTCAACCAGCACTTCATTAGCATTAAAGTTGATCGAGAAGAGCGTCCAGATATCGATCATACGTATATGCCGGTATGTCAAATGCTCACTGGGCAAGGTGGTTGGCCTTTAACCATCGTTATGACCCCGGAAAAAGAGGCTTTCTACGCGGCTACTTATATACCTAAACAAGCTCGCTTTGGACGTTTAGGACTTCCACAAATATTACGTGGAATAAAAGGAATGTGGGTTCATGAACCTGAAAAAATCAGAAAAGCTGTTGAACAAATAAAAAAGGGCTATGAAAACTATTCCCATCATGAATCCGGTGAATACCCAGATACCCGCGCCTTGGAAAACGCCTACGCCTACTTTGAGAAGAATTTTGACGGGTTGAATGGAGGTTTTGGCAAAGCACCCAAATTTCCCTCCCCACACAATCTCATGTTTCTGTTTAGGGAATGGAAGGAGCATGGAAATGATCACGCACTCGAGATGGCCTTAACCACCTTAAAAAAAATGCGCTTGAGTGGGCTTTGGGATCATCTAGGATATGGTTTTCACCGCTATTCTACCGATGAAGAATGGTTACTTCCTCATTTTGAAAAAATGCTGTATGACCAAGCCCTGATGCTTTTGGCCTATGCCGAAGGATGGCAAATTTCCAAAAACGACCTTTTTAAACAGACCTCTTACCAGATTATAGAGTATCTATTATCTCGCATGAAATCCGATGATGGAGGGTTCTTTAGCGCTGAAGATGCCGATTCGGAAGGTGAGGAAGGTAAATATTACACATGGACTTTCCACGAATTAGAAGAACTCCGTGCATCCAAACAGATTAGTACAGACGAGTTTGAATTTCTATGTGAACACTTTCAATTAAGCTTGGAAGGCAATATGATTAACGAGGCCACCCGCCAATCTACCGGCCGTACCATTTTGCATCTTCATGAGCCATTGCAAGAACGAGAACTAGTAAAGTGGACAGTTTTACGAAGTAAATTATTAGCCATTCGATCCGGTAGAATTGCTCCGCTTTGTGACGATAAAATACTTTGCGATTGGAATGCACTTTTGCTGGTTGCTCTATCAACCGCCGCTCGCATATTTCAGGATACAGATTTAGAACATCTCTGCTTAGAATTGGATGCTTTTATAGACAAGCACTTCAGACGAGATTCTTCAAACAGTATAAAAGAACATTCAATTAGGCATGTATACAAAGCTGGAAGCAGTACTATTGATGGATTTGCAGAAGATTATGTATTTCTAGTATGGGCAAAATTAGAACTCTACAGGTTATTTCAATCCGCACATTACCTTAAAGAATCCATATCACTTGCTAACCAGGTTTTATCCCAATTTTGGGATTCGGATAAGGGTGGAATCTTTCAATCTAACCATAACGATAGTCAGGTATTTGGTCCACAGAAAGTACTCTATGATGGAGCCATTCCCTCTTCTAACTCAAGTTTTGCGCTCTCACTAATGCAGTTATATCATCTAACAGGGGATGAAAAATGGGCCAACTATGCCCACAGAATCGGAGCCTCATTTTCCCATGAATGGACGTTGAATGGCGGGAGTATTACGGTAGGAATGATGAGTTTACAATACCATTACTACTCCCCAACACAATGGGTCTTAGTAAAAGGAAACGATGATGGTGTTGATGATGCGTCTAGCCTTGCGAATGAATTCAAAGAGGTATTGGGGAACCATTTTCTCCCCAATGCCATTGTTCATGAACTCACGGCAGATAATGTAAAAGAATTAACTTCAGAGATCCCTTATTTATCCCTTTATGCTAAGAATAGGGAGAACACCATATTGTTTAGATGCTCTAATTATTCTTGTGATCGACCCATGGAGCGATTATCTGAATTAAAAAACTATCTGGATAATGATTAACATCAAGCTAGTATTGCTGCATCATTTGTAGCATAATCCAGTCACTAAAGCCTAATAACTGATAATTGCTGGGGAGTTCAACCATGGCTTTTGCAATGGCACTTTTTTCGGCCCGAACCAACTCATAAATGGTCGTGGTCTCTCCCTCAGTAGTGGTCCAAGTGATTAGAAC
>RFPJ01000119.1 GCA_009926145.1 Bacteroidota bacterium | reverse complement strand
TAGTATCCGGAGAAGAAATTCAAATTAAGGTATGCCAAGGAGCCAAGCCTGGTGAGGGTGGGCAGTTGATGGGCATAAAAGTGGATGCAGATATTGCGAAGGCTCGCTATGCAAACCCTGGTTTTGATTTAATTTCCCCCCCACCGCTTCATGATATTTACAGCATTGAGGATTTAAAGCAGCTTATAAATGACCTAAAACAAGTGCATCCCAATGGTAAAGTAAGTGTAAAACTGGTTTCAGGAGTCAACATTGGTACGATTGCAGTAGGTGTTGCTAAAGCTGGCGCCGATTCTATTCAAGTATCGGGCGGTGAAGGTGGAACAGGAGCGGCTTCGCTATCTTCTATGAAGCATGCGGGATTGCCTTGGGAAATTGGGCTTCTCGAGGTTCATCAAGCACTGGTTGAAAATAATCTACGCGACCGCATTGTATTGCGAACCGATGGTGGACTTTCATCTGGTAAAGATATCATTCTTGCCTCTATCCTTGGCGCGGAAGAATTCGATTTTGGAAAATTGTTATTGATTGCTGAAGGATGTGTAATGGCCCGCATTTGTGAAAAAAATACCTGCCCAAGAGGCATTGCGACCCATGATCCAAAATTCAAAGCCAAGTACCAAGGCAACAAAGATCATATCGTTAAAATGCTCACCTACCTTGCCGAAGATGTTCGTAGAACTCTAGCAAGTATGGGTAAAGAAAGCCTTCAGGAGATATGCGGAGATACTGATTTACTTACCATTAATGGTAGTCATTTGGATCGAATAAATGCGTTAAATCTAGACTTAAGCTTCTTTTTACAAGCGCCTGCTTATGTGAAGAAGAAACAGCTTCCAAGTATGGGAGAACCCATTAGCGTACTAAATCAACAGTTAGTCACTGATCTATCCCCTGCTATTGATGCCAATAAAGATGTTGAAAAAGAGTATACCATCATTAACACCGATCGCTCGGCATTGGCTACACTATTCGGGCATTTAGCCACAAGAGTAAGCCAAGACCGTCATAGCTCATTTACAGGTAATAAAGGGCAAACTACCGCATATAGTGGAAAAATCAATTTGAATTTTAAAGGTAGTGCGGGACAAAGCTTTGGAGTTTTTCAAACCAGTGATGTGGATATTCGGCTTGAAGGGGAAGCCAATGACTCGGTTTGTAAATCCATGAGTGGTGGTAAAACCGTTATCGTACCTCCCAAGTCAGTGAGCTATACTCCTGAGGATAATGCCATAATTGGTAATTGTGCTCTATATGGTGCAACCGGAGGTACAATGTACGTTCATGGTCAAGCCGGAGATCGTTTTGCTGTTCGTAACTCAGGGGCAACCGCGGTGGTGGAAGGCACTGGATTACATGCCTGTGAGTATATGACCAATGGTAAAGTCGTCATTCTAGGTCAAACATCTGATAATGTAGGTGCCGGGATGACGGGAGGATCGTTATACATGTATGAAGACCCATCGCATCGAATTAACAGCGATTACATTACCGAAGCCCCTTGTACGTCTAACGACCTTGAAGAATTGAAGGCACTTTTGGAGGACTATGTATCTGAAACCGGATCTAAAAAAGCCGCCTATATTGTCAAGGATTGGGATCATGCCATGAATCAATTCAAAAAATTCATTCCTATTTCAATGATAACTGTTGGTGATACGGATTCACTGGTCCAGAAATAAAAAATAATTCATACCTTTGAATCGATAATTCAAAATTAGACTCTTTACTGTGACACCACCCAAAGAACTGACAGATAAGGATTTATCCTTTCTAAGAGAATTGGAAGCCCTACTCTACGAACGCAAAGAAGAAATGCCCAAGGGTAGTTACACCACTTCGATGTTCAAAAAAGGATTAGATAAAATAGCTCAGAAGGTTGGAGAAGAAGCTGTTGAGACTGTTATTGCTTCTAAAAATCAAGGAAGTAAAGAAACCATTGAAGAAGCCTCTGATTTGTTATTTCACCTAATGCTACTTTTGGCGGAAAAAGAAATCCCTTTTCATAAAGTGCTAAAAACTCTTCGTAAACGCCATGATAAAGGTAATCACAAACATATAGGTGAATAGAGCTTGAGTATACACGTTCAGTGGCTGAAAGAAGGGTATCAATTTGAAGCCGAAAATAAAGTCGGTGGTAAAATTCGAATTGATGGTGATGGGGTACTTCAAGGAATAGAGGGTGGAATTGCTCCACTTGAATTGTTACTTGCGGGTATAGGAGCGTGTAGCGCTGTAGATGTGGTAATGATTCTGAAAAAGCAACGCCAGAATATTGAGTCTTTAGAAGTACGGGTAGATCCTGAGAAAATTAAAAATGAAATCGGATATTCGGAGTACAAGACCATCCATATGCATTATACTCTCAGAGGAGATATTGATGCAAATAAAGCTCAGAAAGCATTAGAGCTCTCGATTAACAAATATTGCTCGGTATCAAAAGCTTTAGAAAAGAGTTCCGAAATAAGCTTCAGTTTCGAAATTAGCGCCTAGTTAACTAATGAATTAGCAACAAAAAAAGCTCTTAGTATGACTAAGAGCTTTTAATAATTGCTTTCTGAAAAACAGCTTATTGGATTACATAATACGAGTAATCAAATCTGCCGTTCTCATTGAGTAACCTGCCTCATTATCATACCATCCAATTACTTTAACAAGCTTACCGTCAACTTTAGTGAGGTCACTGTCAAAAATATTTGAATGAGGGTTGCCTACGATATCGGTAGATACCAGCGGCTGGGTAGAGAATTCTAATATACCTTTTAGAGCTCCTTCAGAGGCTGCTTTAAATGCGGCATTTACTTCTTCTGCAGTAGTATCTTTGCTTACTTCGCAAACAAAATCAGTTAAAGATCCTGTTGGGGTTGGTACCCGAACCGCTCCACCATCTAACTTACCATTAAGGTGCGGAAGTACTAAACCTACTGCCTTAGCGGCACCCGTTGAGGTAGGTACTATATTTATGGCCGCAGCTCTAGCTCGTCTTAAATCTTTGTGCGGTGCATCTAGAATACGTTGATCTCCTGTATAGGCATGAATGGTGGTCATAAAACCTTTCACCAATCCAAAATTATCATCAATCACCTTAGCCATCGGAGCTAGACAGTTGGTTGTACACGATGCATTGGAATAAATTTCAATGCTTGGATCAATTTTATCGTCATTAACACCCAAAACAATCGTTTGAATATCACCTTTTGCTGGAGCTGAAATCACTACTTTTTTCGCCCCAGCTTGTAAATGCTTACCTGCTGATTCTTTATCTGTAAAAAATCCGGTAGATTCCACTACAACATCTACACCGAGGGAGCCCCAATTCA
>RFPJ01000118.1 GCA_009926145.1 Bacteroidota bacterium | reverse complement strand
ATTTCATCGAGCTCACTCACCGTTTGCACCTCAAGAGACTGTTGTTTAGCCAGGGGTTCGGCTGTTTGCATCGTGCGTTTCAGGCTGCTACAAAACATATAATCTAGTTCGATACCCCGCTCCTTAAAATCCTGAGCCACGGCTTTTGCCTGAGTTTCCCCCAATGCATTAAGAGGGGCATCTATTCCTCTGCCCTGAAATTTTTGTTCTTTATTAAAATCAGTTTGTCCATGCCGGATAAGGTAGAGATTACAAGTAGTTTGCAGAATCATTACACCTTAGGACTTCTTTTTACGGGTCTTGTGATAATTGGCCACTCGAACGAGTTCGTCCTGCATATTCCGAACTCCTTTGGTTAATATACCCTCTTTATAGGCATATCGAATCAGTACCATATTCAACACCCGGTCACTTGCGGGGGTGGCATTCTGTGAACCAAAACGCTGTGCAAATTGCTCCCAAAGAATAGCTAAAAGACCGGTTTTAACCACCAGAAATACTCCTATAAGTACTCCTATTTCCCGGGTTGAAAGTACTAGATGTGGCCAATTACTAGGAGCAAGAGATTGGTAGGCTAATCCTCCAATGAAAAGACTGTATAACAAAACATCATTGCACGCAAACCGAATGATACCATGCGCCCAAGGATATACCCATGCCGAAACCTGATTACGCCAAAAAAGATAAAATAAAATACTCATTACACTAGTTGCGAGTAACCCTAGTGGGCTGTATATGAGCACCATAAAAATAAGTATTGGAAATTGTTCCCTGCTTCTAAGCCAATCATCGGCCACTCGTATTAGGTGCTCCAATGAATATTTTTTCAATAAGCCAGGAGCATACTCCTCAATGCCTTCTCTAGTAATAGTATACCAATGCCCCATGGATGTTTTTAATCCACCAGGTAATTCAACTAATTCCCAGTTTGGTTTCTTTATAACCTTACTCATGCCCTAAAATACATAATATATTAACCAGGTGTTGGCTCAAGCTTGACCAAGGGTTAGAATACTTACCCGTTTAAAACCCAAACGATTTAGCAGGCCACATAGCTCGTAACAGGTCGCTCCAGTAGTAATAACATCGTCGAGCACCAGCACATGTTTCAACCTATAGGTATAGATGATGGGATCTTCAACCGAATATATACCTCTCATATTCTCTCTTCGATCATACTTATTCAGACCCACTTGTGAAGGACGAAATTGAGTACGACTCAAAACACCTTCATCCAGTATGGTCGATGAAAGCACGTTTTTCCATCCTTCAGCAATGGCATAACTCTGGTTATACCCTCTTTTACGACGTCTTTTGGGGTGAATAGGAACTGGAATTATTAAACTATTTTCAGGGGTCAATTCTTTCGCCAAATGCGGATAACGAGACAAGAATAGTAAAGCGGCCATGTGTCCAAGATCACTACCGACCCCATAATCCGAGGAATATTTAAGTCGGTGTATGAGAGTCTGCAGCCATTGACCCTCTTTAAAGTACCATATTGAAACCTTCCATCGAACAAATCCTGGGAGCATTGTACCCCTATTTTCTGGGTACATCCTAGGTAAATATCGTAACACGCAATGATGACACAAGCTTTCCGAACCTTTTGGAATTAGACCATTACATATTAAACAGGCCTTTGGAGCTACAATATCTAGTATCTGCCTATAAGTACTTCGAATACCCGACTTTGCATTGCTTTTCGATAGTTTGAATGAAATAAACTCCTTAATCAGCATTATTTTTTCGCCTCTAATTCCCCTAAATTATTGTGTATTTTAATCTGCTTGTTTATTGTTTAGAACACATACTCTGGCAATCATTACATAGATATTATGGGACTAGGAAAAGATTTAGCACAGATTCGCGAACAGCTTGGCGTTGAACTTGAAGAACTTCAAGGCCTCTCTAAGCTTTCTATGGAATTACTGGAAGAAATTGAAAGTGACCGGATATTCTCCTCCGAGGTGTATAATAGTGCCTATAGACGAAATTTTATTCGCAGTTATGCTCGTGCTCTAAAAATTAAAGAAGCCGTCATTGTGAAAGCCTTGGATGATGTCGAGTCTGGAAAGTATGATCACAACATTTTTAAAGAAGCGGGTGCACCAAATCCAGAAAATCCATTTGGAAACGCAAATAAAAAAACTTCTACTATAGAAGAGACTCCAAAAGCCCCGCCCATTAAAACTGAGCTAAATTATGATGAAAAAACTAGGGTTGAGGCTCTAAAATCAAGCGCTGAATCAGAAAAAACCGAAGGCCATGAAACGCAAGAAACCGATTCTACTCAGGAAGAGCTAAGTAGTGTAACAGAGGATTCTGATAAGAATAAAAAAAACAAAGTATTTAAAAGTAAACCTGACTCTGAAAAAAAAGAAGAAACCACTAGCCATAACGAAGTAAGCAATACTGAGAATACTAACAGTGATGATGATTCACCAACAGAATCAACGACTTCTGTCAAATCTTCTACTACCTCCCGTTCTAAAGAAAACGGTGATTCAAATAGTTCTAATAATGTCGCGAAAAGGGAGTCTACTGTCGCGGCTAAGAAAAAAATAGACGATGTAAATTGGGCTCAAATGGGTAAGCGTTTTAATGAACAACAGGCTCAAAAGAGTAATGTCTTGTTGATCAGTATTATTGCCATAGTAGTGGTTTCCGTACTTACCTTTGGTTTTCTATATCGAAGCACTATTGGAGATTGGATGACTTCATTTTCTGACTCAGAAACAACTGAAAGTAACGAATTTACAAACACACCAGCCTTGGATAGCCTGGCGAATACCAATATAGAGGATGGTTCTGAACTCGTAGTTGTCAGCCAAGATAGTGTTGCCATAAACTCCGCTAACACCAACCAAGCCAACGAATCCGAATCAAGCAGCAGAGATAACCAAGCGAGCATTAGCACTCAAGTTACGGCCACCATAAGCAATCCATCAGCCACTGAAACAGATGAAAATTTGCAAGCGGATGCTACCGAAGTCTTAAGCAATACCCAAGAACAATTAGATTCAGACACTTTAAGTATTGTGGTTTATGCGGCTTTCGATAAACTTGAACCCGTTAGAATCACTTCTGATTTACGGAACAGTACCTACCCTTATTGGATAGAGCAGGGTCAGGCCTATAGCTTTGATTTTCGAGACGAAATCCTCATCCGTGGCCAGTTTAGTCGTATGTTACTCATTTTCAACAATACCGTAATTGAGGATGCACTCGAACGTTTTTATGATGGGGTTGATAATACCATTCGGATTACCCGATCCGATCTTAGTACCGACGAATTCCAATCTAATATGGAACTAGTTCTGCCCGATGGTGTTCGAGCGCCGCAATCTATAGAGGACG
>RFPJ01000117.1 GCA_009926145.1 Bacteroidota bacterium | reverse complement strand
CCGCAACAGGAATGCCGAGTCTGTTTCTGAGCGAATAAACTTCGCCTTCCGTATCAATTTCATATTCTATGCTTAAACGCTCACTTTCACCTTCACTTCGGTAATACAATCGACCCTTACCATTGAAATAATGCAAATCATTTAGGTCTTTAGTGGCTTCTAATAGTACATCTTTGGTTAGTTCGGAGGCTTCAAAAATTGTTTCTTGGCTCGAATTTCGAACCATCTCGGTGCTTTTACAACTTATTTGACTAATCAACAAAAGGTAAAGTACAGCCCTTAAGATAGTTGCTTTCTTTATTTGAACTGATAACATATGACGCTTCCAACAGTAGGAGATATTAATCATATTGGGAAATTTTTTGCTGGAGTATAGACGTTCTCACTCCCAAATCTAAGGCTTTTTTCCACCATGTAATGGCCTCCTGCTCATTCCCAATGGCCTCATTAAAGTCGCCTCTTTTTTCTAAAATCCTAGGATTATTTGGTTCTAATTCTACTGCTTTTAGTATGGCATTCTTAGCATCGGGATTAGCAGGGTTGGATTGCACCAATACGATAGCGTAGATGGCCCAAGCCATGGCATTGTTCGAATTATATCGGGTTGAAAGGGATAGGGAGCGAAGTGCCGATTCGGATTCTTGGTCATCTGCTTGTAATTCTCCAAGTTTTCGAAACCATTCCGACTTCTCTTCTCGACTACCAGGGCTTTTTACTGCCTCACTAAAATAATACTTTGCCTCTTGAGTATTCCCGAGCAGATAATTGAGCTCAGCAAGCAGGTTCAATATTTCACCTTGTTCAGGAAACTTGTCATTCAGTATCAGGGTTTTTTCGAGGAGCTCGTTATTCAAATCAAGGGAAGAAGAGGAATTCTGATTCAGGTTCTCATTCGAGTTTTGAATCTGCTTTTGAATCTGCTGATATCGTTGGTTCAACCATATAATAGCATCTCTTGCACCAACAAAATCACCTGGTGAAAAAGTGCTCTCGGAATCTGTTGACTGTACTAATTCGATTGATTTTGATTTGGTTTCAGTGGTGCCTCTAGCATTAGCCGATTGATCATTGTTAAGTAGCTCTAATGCCTCTTCGTCGTATGGGTAATCTTCTGACCAACTAATGAGCGTTATTTTGGCATACTCATCATCACCTAGGCTTTCATAGTTACGGTAGAGCTGCAAGTACCATTGCCGTCTATCCCAATAGTTTTGCAACGAGCTTTGGTAGGTGGATTTTTTGTTGAGTATTCGTTCTTGGATAATGGTGTTTGCCTCTGCTAAAAAACCCATTTGGGTGTGTGTTTCTACTAGTGCCAATAGAGCATCTCGGTGATTTGGCTGATTGGTAAGGACTAATTCAATCTCTTTTACGGCCTCTTGGTAATATCCTTGGGCAAACCGAATGTTTGCATATTGTAATCGGTACCAGCTATTAAGTGGTTCGGCTTTTAAGGCTTCATGGGCGTAGAATAGGGCATTGTTTGTTTCGTTCAACCCGAAATAGACTTCTGAAAGTGCATAGGATATACCCGATTGATTGGGGTTATTTTTTTGGGCTTCTAATAGAAGGGTTAAGGCTTCCTCGTAGGATTCATTAGCGAGGGCTTCTAGACCATCTAAGTATAAACGTGAGCTTTGTGCCTGTGTGGAAGGCGTATTCACACCCTGAACCAATGCAGAATTGGGAGCTTGTAAGGGAGTTTGGGATTGGATAGGCGTCGTTATAAATCCAACTATCCCAATAAATAATGCTATGTATGGGTGTTTTTTCAAGATGTTAAGGTCCGAAACAAGACTATTTTCCACAATAAATGGTTTGTTTAAAAAAATAAGAATCTCCATTGTATTTAAAACATCAAAAAGCGTACTTTCTGTTTATGCTATTCTTAGACGTATATCATTCTTCACCGACACCGGGTAACCGGATTAGGCCTATCTACCGGCGACGGCAGTAATCACACTGCGCTTAGTGCATACGAATGCCTAAAGCCTATTCGCCCTATACGTTCCCTCACTCATTCACCCTTATTTATTAGTTATACATTCATGTCCATCAAACTCTATTATTGTACCCCTGATCATCATAAATACGCCGAAGCGATTTGTGAACTTATTGAAACGGCTGCTAAACAGCGTGGAACAGGTATTGCGAAACGGGAGCCGGAGTATATCAAAACGAAGATGACCAATGGTAATGCTGTGATTGCGCTGGATGGAGATGAACTAGCAGGTTTTTGTTACATAGAAATTTGGGAGGAAAAAAAGTATGTAGCTAATTCAGGCTTAATTGTGCACTGGGATTATAGAGGCCATGGTTTGGCCAAAAAAATCAAAGCAAAAGCTTTTGAGTTGTCCAGAAAAAAATATCCCAATTCTAAATTGTTTGGGATTACTACTTCACTGCCCGTGATGAAGATAAATTCCGATTTGGGTTACCGACCTGTGACCTTTTCGGAGCTTACTCAGGATGAAACCTTTTGGAAAGGCTGCCAGAGCTGTCCAAATTATGATATATTAAGCAGAAACAATCGAAGTAATTGCCTATGTACGGGCATGTTGTTTGACCCAAATAAGCCTGTACAGCTATCCGAAAAGAAAAAAAAGCAAAACTTAGATACCTTTTATCGTTGGGTACGCTTGAAAAAACAGTCATTTTTGAAAGTCATTAAACCTCAAAAAGAAGTGAAATCATGAAGAAAGTAGTATTGGCCTTTAGCGGCGGACTAGATACCAGTTATTGTGCTATTTATTTGGCGAAAGATTTGGGTTATGAGGTGCATTCAGTAGCGGTTAATACCGGCGGTTTTGACGCCAATGAAGTTGATGCGCTAGCGATAAAAGCCAAAGAATTGGGAATCGAACACCATACCTGTTTGGATGTAGAGCAGCGTTGAGATTTAAAATTGAGTAGAGAGCAAGAAGTAGAGTATTTAAAGGGGCATGGGATTCATAAATCGTGGGAGAAGGCGAAGTATTCTATTAACAAGGGACTCTGGGGAACCTCGGTGGGAGGAGCAGAGACGCTAAGTTCACACTTAGCTCTACCAGAATTTGCATGGCCGA
Organism: Bacteroidota bacterium; assembly: GCA_009926145.1. GTDB lineage: Bacteria > Bacteroidota > Rhodothermia > Balneolales > Balneolaceae > UBA1275. The sequence goes on along the minus strand of RFPJ01000117.1, from coordinate 303 downwards.
CACCTATGAGTAAAAATGAATCGCATAGGATTGAATTAGAGTTTAAAGAGGGCGAGCCAATAGGACTCAATGGTCAAAAAATGTCACCGGTTCAGTTAATTAAAGCATTGGATGAGTTAGCGGCTCCTTATGGAATTGGTAGAGATCATCATGTGGGTGACACCATTATAGGTATTAAAGGTCGTGTAGGATTTGAAGCTGCCGCACCTGTGGTGCTCATTCAAGCGCATAGGGTGCTAGAGAAACATACCTTAGCTAAGTGGCAACTGTATTGGAAAGATCAAATGGGCGAATGGTATGGTA
>RFPJ01000116.1 GCA_009926145.1 Bacteroidota bacterium | reverse complement strand
CCATAAAAAAACGATAAATAAATGTCTTTTAATACTGTTTTATTGGGTTTGTGGACTTTGCTCACGCCCACCATAGAGAAGATTATTTTTTGGTCGCTCACGGCTATTAACGTTAATTTTTGGAATTTGTACTAATACGAAAATACAAAAATACCCTGATAAATATGCAGAACATGGGAGGAGTAATAATCAATCATTGTACATAAATTTGCTAACAAATCTTATATGATTTTTGGCCCATTTTTGAATTTTCTTCCTATCATATCAACTTTACCTTCACACACTTACATGTTATAATTTAAAATTAGGCTACAAATACCATAGTATTAACAGGAATTAAACAAATCTTAGAACCTCTATTAATATAATTTTGAAACTAATACCTAGTCTCTTTTTGAACATTACATTAGCAATTTTAAGTATTCTAATACTTACCGTTCCTGTTCAAGCTCAAGATCGATCTAATATTCACTGGGGGATTTCTAATATTCAAGAAATTTGGTTAGCAGATCTTACTAATTTCTCTGAAAATGCTGAACCAGTTTGGTTGCATTATACAGATGTTGCTGTGGGGTATGATTGGGCTATAGATAATAAATGGGGTATACAAATCTATGGTTCAGCTTTTTTTACTAATGGAAATAGTATCAGTAATTTAGTAGGTGACTTACAAGGAATTTCGAATATTGAAGCTTCTCGAGGTGCAGAGGTTTTGGAGGCTTGGGTAGAGTTAAAGAGTCCTCTGGGGTTAAGAGTGAAAGGTGGTATTTTGGATAGTAATGCTGATTTTGATTCTATTGAACCTGCTCAGTTTTTTTTAAACAGCTCACATGGTATTGGCCCAGATATATCATCGGTAGGCTTAAATGGACCTTCAATTTTCCCTGAAACAGGATTTGGAACAATGCTGTTGTATGAGGCTAAACAATGGAGTATGAAATTAGGCTCTTTTGACCCTTTAACACGTACCAGTGGTAGTAATTATGAACAAGTAAATAATTATGATTGGGATTTTAGTGATGGTGCTCTATGGATGGCTGAATTTGTATATAATTTTGAGCAAATAACCTTAGCTATAGGCATGTGGAACTCAACTTATTCTTTACAAAGAGACTACCCTATGATTGATAATGTAACTAATGCTAAGGGTTTATATGGGTTTATAAGCCAATCCAAACCATACGGCGATACCTACTTACGCCTAGGAGTAAGTGATTCAAAAAATGCAATAGTAGATCGATATCTTGGGGTAGGTTGGACTAGTAGTACTTCATCGGATGCAATTTTTTTATCAGAACATATACTAGGTTTAAGTTGGGCCTCAGCTAGACTAGGAGAACTCGGATTGCTTAATGAATTTGGAGTGGATAATAGAGACAAAAAATCCCATGCATTCGAACACATTTTAGAATTAAGCTCGAGAATTGATGTAGGTGAATTACTTCAATTACAACCTAACCTTCAATTTGTTATGCAACCTGGTGCTATAAAAAAATCAAGTTCAAGGTTAGTTTTCGGGATGAGGGGAATATTAGAACTTTGATCTAAGCCTTTATTTCTGAAAATAGTTTTCGATAGCCATTTGGAGTTCGACCTAGATTATTTTTAAAAACGCAGCTTCATTCCAACCGTCGGAATGAATGGGAACATATAAACGGGCTCTCTCTTTAATTCAACCCAAGACCCTTTTCGTAGAAAGTCGGGGGTGCCAGGTGTATTCGGGTCTACCAGATAGAGCACATATTTGTAACTCTGTACATTTTGAGAGTTTAGCATATTCACTAAATCAAGATAGAAATTATACTTCAGGCTTTCCGTATTCCCACTATACTGGACTCTAAGATCAACACGATTGTATGCGGGGTAACGCTGCTGGTTCACGTTTTCCAATTCTCCAAAATCTGGATTCAGTTGGATATTTCCGGTTTCAGCATCTGAAATAAAAAACGCATCTCCTTTCCATATAAAATTCATAGGATCCAACCCAATGGGTTCGGTATACGGTAAACCCGTACCATACCGCCAGGTCATGCTAAAATCCCACTTAGAACTGAAGCGATAATTCGCAATCAGGTTCATGGTATGTCGGCGATCAAAATCGAAAGGATAGGTGAATGGCTCCCCATTCATTTCTTCGGTTCGCTCCGACTTAGCCCAAATGTAAGAGAACCAACCCGACCATGGATTATCCAGAGAAGGAAACTTTTGCACCAAAAACTCGACCCCCTCAGACCTACCCGTTCCGTTATTCACTGGAATATCGGTTAACCTCCATTGTCTTTGTATTTCGAACCGATAGTTTTCAGGATTTAACATGGTATTGCCAACATTCGTTGTTGGATTAAAAATATCCTCTAAGACAATGAGATTTTGATACAATCTGGTAATTAAGTTCTGGTATTCTTTGGCATATGCTTCAACTTCTATTTGCCAATCGTTACCTATGGTTTTAGTCACTCCAAGCACTACCTGCTGCGACTGTTCTGACTCCAAGCCCCCGACTTCCTTGAATTTGGAAACATTGAATATGTTATCGGGCTCGATAAGCTTTTCAAAACCTGGACTCTGTACATAGGTGCCCCCGCCCAGTCGTACCGTCCAGCCCTTGGCAGGCAATAGGGAAATACCAAATCGTGGCAATAGATAGGCTTCATCATTGATACCATATTCTACGTAACGAAATCCTGGCTGTATAAAAAGTCGATCCTTCCATAGCTCGAAACGATATTGCGCATAGGCATAAAGCCTGTCGGTGTCAGCCTGGGAGGTTAAGGTGTCGCCAAATGCTTCTAACATTCCAGAAGCGGTCTCAAAGGTGGAAAACATCTCTTTTCCAAGATTATTGAGGCCCAACTGTATATCCAAATTATTTACCAATTGATCATATCCACCCCCAATTTCTATTTCATGCCTAGGAAAAGTGAAAAACAATCGAGTCCCCGCTGTATACTTCTCAAAGGAATAATTCTGCGCGTAATCGATTACAATACTATCGGTATCACTTACAGGTGATTCCCAAAGAAAGCCTGTACCAGGTATAACTCCCGGTTTGAAAATACCCGCAATTCCATTATCACCCGTATTTTTATAATAATTCCCATATACATGCGACTGAAAAAAAGGCGCCGGACTATACGTCCAACGAACTCCCGCGGCTTTGTTGGTGGAGGATTGATCTCCTGAAAAATTTTCGCGATCCGACTCAACCTCTCCAAACTGATCTTCACGTGCAATCCAATCAATAATATCATCACTCATGAGCCCAGTGAAGGAAACCTTATGCCCTGTGCCAGGTCGTAATTCAAGCTTAGCCGTAACGTCTTGAAAATCAGGAAAAGCAATATCGTTTTGAGTCACAATCCGTTGTGCAAAGGTATTAGCAAAGGAGTC
>RFPJ01000115.1 GCA_009926145.1 Bacteroidota bacterium | reverse complement strand
TAGCGCTACAGGCCATGAAACTTGCTGCTGCACTTGATTGCTCATCGGCAAGTACAATGGGCTTTCCAGCATCACCAGATTCCCTGATGGGTTGCTCGAGAGGTATTTCACCTAACACAGGAACGGCTAATTCATCTGCTAGACGGGTAGCACCACCCTGACCGAAGATATAGTACTTTTTATCCGGCGCGTCTGGAGGGCTGAAATAGGCCATGTTTTCGATGACTCCAAGCACCGGAACATTTACTTTGTTGAACATAGCTACTCCTTTTCGAACATCATCCAGCGCAACATTTTGAGGAGTGGAAACAATCACGGCGCCTGATAGGGGAACACTCTGAACAATGGTTAGTTGGATATCTCCCGTTCCAGGAGGCATGTCTAATATCATATAATCTAACTCGCCCCATTCCACATCGTTCATAAATTGCTTGATAGCACTGGTCACCATAGGACCACGCCAAACCATCGCTTGGTTCACATCAACCAGAAAACCCATTGAAACCAACTTGATTCCGTATTTTTCGAGGGGAATTAACTTTTTTTGCACCGTTATGTCGGGCCGATCGAACAAATCAAACATAGTAGGGATGCTAGGACCATAAATATCGGTATCCATGAGTCCTACTTTTGCCCCCGATCGAGCTAGTGCAGCGGCCAAATTTACCGCTACCGTAGATTTACCCACTCCTCCTTTTCCAGAGGCTACCGCAATAATATGTTTAACCTCGGAAAGCACAGGCTTCGGAGGTTCGGGAGTGGGCCCTGGCGCTGTTTTTTGTCTGGAAACATTGATGCCAACCTGAATATCTACAATGGCTTCTCGGTCAATAAACTTGTGAATGGCACCTTCGCAACGTTGTTTTAATTCATTTGCTAAGGATTCATTTAGAGAGGGCATTTCAAGCGTAAAAGAAACGTACTTTTCTTGAACAATGAGATCTTGAATCATATCCAGAGAGATGAGGTCCTGTTTCTCTTCGGGATGAATGACATGGGCCAAAGCCGTTTTGATTTGTTCTTTTTGAATAGCCATGAAAGATTCAGATGTTGGGTGAAACTCAAGTGGTTCAACCAGAAAAAAGAATACTCAAAGTGGAATCTTATCTGATTGTGAGACTATAAAATAAGCAACTTATCGCTGGAGTGCAGTTCCTTTTGTGAGGAATCACCAATGTTGAATAAGCTCTTAGAGGATGTGGGGTTCTACATCGGGTTTTGCATAGTTTTGTCGATGTAAAAAACGGGGTGTGTAATAGGCATCCATTCCAGAAGCGCTCACCAATTGGGCTTTATCTAGAGAAATAAAACCATCGGAATCATTGCCCATGAGTGTTTCTTCGATAAAGACTTCGTGAATCTTAGCCACTAAAAAACGGCACCTATTTTCTTCTATTGGCCATTCATTGATCCACTCGCAGCCTAGTTGAATGGGGCTCTCTCCCACATAAGGGGCCTTTTGTTGGCCTTTCCATTCTTCTTTAAAACCGACTGCTTCAAATTCAGACCTTCCTTCTTCGTACTTAGCTGAGCATTGATGGGCTCGCATCAACATGGGTTCACTAATGTTATTCACAGTGAAAAAAGGGTTCTCCTTCATAAGTTCATAGGTATGTCTAGGAACAGTAGTGGGCCTGAGTACAAACCCAATGAGCGCAGGATTGCTTCCCAAATGAGTAAGGGTTGAAATGATAGACAGATTACTCCACCCATCGTGATGAGTTCCTATTAAATGCACAGATTTATACCCAACTATGCTATTGATAAAATGTGCCTTTTTACGTGTAGGCCATTGGTCTAGTTGAGGAAGGTCGTGGTGAATCATAGGGATATGTAAATAATCGTTTGTTCAGAACGGAGGAGGTACTTTACAGTAGATGAAGGTGTTTGGTCGTATTACTAAGTGAGGTAAATGGATCTTTATAAACGCAATTACATAGAATATCATTCTGTTGAAAGCTGAATAACCCTAAAGCTACACACATACCTTATGTAAAAAATCACTAAATTCACTCCGATAATCATTATTCATCTAATAGGCTTAATTTTAAGCATTTATGTCTGACCAATTACAGCGAACCCCATTCTTCGAGCAACATCTCGAATATGGAGCCAAAATGGTGCCCTTTGCCGGTTTTGAAATGCCCATTCAGTACGAAGGGATAAAAGCTGAACATCATGCTGTGCGTACAGCAGCCGGTCTATTTGATGTTTCCCATATGGGAGAGTTTTTCGTGTCAGGATCACAGGCCTTATCATTTCTTCAGAAAATCACGGTTAATGATGTTTCTAAGTTAGCTATTGGAAAGGCTCAATATAGTTGTATGTGTTACGAGAACGGGGGCATAGTTGATGATTTAATTGTCTACCGTTTGGGAGAAGAAGAGTATTTGTTGGTGGTTAATGGAGCGAACATCACTAAGGATTGGGAATGGGTGCAGAAAAATAATACTGAAGGCGCTCAATTGACCAATGCTTCAGACGACTACGCGCTTCTTGCGTTGCAAGGGCCAGCTTCCCCTGCTATTCTCGCAGAACTAACAGATGTTGCATTAGAAGAGATTCCCTTTTATGGTTTTAAGATGGGCACTGTAGCCGGATGGCCGGCTATTATTAGTGCAACAGGTTATACGGGTGAAAAAGGATTTGAGCTTTATATCAATGCCAAGGAATGCCCAGTTACCGAGGTTTTTGAGAAATTATTGGCCGCAGGCACCTCTCACGGACTAAAACTCTGTGGTCTTGGAGCAAGAGATACGCTAAGGCTAGAAAAAGGCTATGCGCTCTACGGAAACGATATAACGGCGGAAACTCACCCCTTAGAAGCACGACTTGGTTGGATTACCAAATTAGATAAAGGCTTTTTTATAGGATCGGAAAAGCTCGCCGAGATTAAAGCAAAGGGTGTTGATAGAAAACTTACGGGCTTTACTATTGACGAGGCCCGAGCAATACCTCGAAAAGATTACCGACTATTCGACGAAGACGCTCATGAAGTAGGATATGTTACCAGTGGGGGTATGTCAATTACATTAGAAAAAGGTATTGGAATGGCGTATGTAGATGTTGGAGCCATTGAAAAAAACAAAAATTTAGTTATTCAAATAAGAAATAAAGAAGTGCCTATTCAATTGTGCACTCCCCCCTTCGTTTAGGGTTCATAAACGCGTTTATCTATGTCAAAATTAGGAATTATTGATGTTTACTTTTCAGTCCAGGGATTTCAAGAAGATGATGTTCGTGGAAAAACCGTAGTCATTATAGATGTATTAAGAGCAAGCTCTTCCATGATACAGGCGCTTAATCAGGGAGCACAGAAAGTAATCCCGGTAGAAGATATGGCGGCGGCTGGTAGAATTGCCCAGACGATGGAGCCCGGTGATTATCTCCTATGTGGTGAAAAAGACGGGATTAAAATAGA
>RFPJ01000114.1 GCA_009926145.1 Bacteroidota bacterium | reverse complement strand
GATCACATAACTCATGTCCGGCTCTCGGTACTGATTCAAGGGAGTAGGTACACAGAGAAGAATAGCATCGGCTTCTGTGAGCCGTGAAAAGTCGGTGGTAGCATCGCAATGGTCGGAGGCCGCCAAGGCCTGCATCATCTCTTGTCCAAGGTGTTTGATGTAGGGTGTACCTGAACTTAGATGATCAATCTTGGTCTGATCAATATCAAACCCAATAACCGGGAGCCCTTTCTCATGAAAGGTCCACATGAGAGGAAGGCCTACATAGCCTAAACCTACGATTCCAACAGTATAGGTCTTTTGTTCAATGCTCGTAAGTAAATCTGAAATCATGGAAAAAAATTGTGATCTTCTACACTATATAGAGACGTTTGTTAAGAGGAACTTACAGAGCTACTGTACGCCCAATCTATCCAATAGGATTAGTATAGTGAGTAAAGTGGTTGTTGCCTGAACACTCCTCGCTTGTATTTCATCCCAATTTACAATAGGCTCATCCTTTTCCGGCTCAGGAATTTCGTTACGTAAAGCTATGGTAGAACCTGCTGTAACCATTGGATAATCCTTAAATAACAGCAAGCGCCTTTTAGTCCCTTTGACCTCTCCATTGGGTTTAGTAACCGTAACACTCCACTTGTCGGCTTCGGTGGCAAAGCCACCGACATGATTTTCTATGTACCATTTCGCAGATCGCTTTCCTTTGAAGACCACATTAATCGTTTCATCAGTCGCTAGGGTACCTGTGGTATCCACTAAATTCTGACTTGTGAGTTCACCAATCCGAGTGGCATTCAAACGAATATTAATGCTATTATCAAACCTAGGAATAGTAATAATATCCCCATCAAAGATTACAGGATCATGAGCATCATTGCCTTTGTTATTCAATGCTTTCCTTAAATCAATAGCAATAGGGCCCACATTACCAGCATTCCTTAGCAGCACGGCATTTTCAGGATCTGCAGAGTTTGTTAACCCACCAGATTCACTTACAATATCACTTAAGCGAATATTTCTGTTTTCAAGAGGGTAGTTCCCAGGATATTTTACTTCGCCATTTATGTCTACATTCGCATTAATGTAGAACTCTGGTATTCTTCGTACCACCACTCGGTCGAATGGTTGCAGTTTAAAATTCGGTTCATTAACCACATTAAGCGAATCATCCACAGTAAGAGTAAAAACAGAAAAACTAATGCCTTGACTCATGGTTATGTTTAAGCGGTACACCTCTACCTTTTCTTTGGATGCTCCCCGTTCTAGTCCACTTGCCATTAACAGAAGGTCTGTAACGGTTAAAGTAGAATCAAATGCTAGGGTTAAAGGATCATTCACAGCTCCACCAATCGACAGTTCTCCCACATCTGTGTAAGAGCTTTGAGTGTAGACTCGTAACTGATCGCCGGGTTGTAACTCAAAATCGGAATCTTCTTTCAAATTTACGGGTATATATTCCACATACTCCGTATTGAATAAATCTCTTCTATAGATATATCCTGTTTCTGCGGCTACGGGACTTAAACCGCCTGCCATAAATATGATATCCTTTAGTGCCACCTTTTCCCCAAACTCTAAACGAAGATTCATAGGGTTGCGAACACTCCCAACCACCTGTATGGTTTCTGTATTCGTGTAGGTTAGGCGATTATATACTTGTAATATATCTCCTGGTCCCATCATAAAATCACCATCCGATTCCAAGTTTACCGGTATTACTTCAATTTGTTCCGGGTTAAATAAATTTCTGCGTTTGATATAAGCCTGTTCAATTGCAATAGGCTGTAGACCACCGGCCAATTCCAAGGCCTCCTCGAGTGTGATTCGCTCATCGAATGGTAATGGTCGTTGAAAAGGACTTTTAACCATACCTGAAACCGTCAACGTGGCAACATTACGATAGCGCTCCTGATTGAATATTAACACGCGATCACGTTCTTGTAATTGAAAATCATTAGCTGAGTTGAGTAGATTTTCTAATTCAACTGGTATAACTCGGACACTATTGTCATTTTGTAATCTCTCAACGAATATTTTGTCCGTTTTTGCTTGGGGGCGAAGCTCAGCCTTTTCTAGTAGTGCTTTAAGAGTAGGGCGGTCGACTAAGCTGTATTGCCCAGTGAAATAGACACTACCTTCTATGCTAACAAACTTATCGAGTTCTCTTCCAATTTCACGTACCCTAAATATATCACCATCTTGCACATCAATTGAAAGCGTACCCGATAGAATTTCTGATAAATTAAACTCCATGAGCGTTGGTTCACCATTAACAATTCTCTCGAGTTGTATGAAATCCGTAGCCGTATTAAAATTAATACCGCCTGCAAAGCGAATAAGATCTTCCAAGTCTTCAGTCGCCGTAAGCTCATATCGCATCGGTCGTTTAACCGCACCCCTCAAATCCACTACTTTCTTAGCTATAGGAACAAATATGATATCATTATGACGTAGGTCAAAATTTTGTTGAAACTCAGGATTATCCATGAATTTATATACATCAATACTAATGCGCTCATCATCGCGGATAAGCTGAATGTCACGAACCGACCCAATCGTTGTAGGCCCTCCTGCAGCAGTCAAAGCATTGAATGCGGTATTTAAAGCGGAAATTGTGAATCCTCCTCTAGCTCGAGCTTCACCAAAGATATTAACGGTTATGGTGCGAGCTGACTTAATGGTAACGGAAAACTCGTCACTAGCATAAGTGTAATTATTTGAAAGACGATCTCTGAGGATTGATTCCGCTTCTCGAATCGTTAATCCTTTCAAAAATATTCTTGAACCCCCTGAAGGTTGAACATAACCATCATCAGAAATTTCAAGTAGTAAATCTGTCTGAGACACCCCAAAAATAGTAATTCTGACTTGATCTCCTGATCCTAGAACATACCACTCAGGGGCTCTTGCCGCATCGGTCGTTGTGAAAAAATCTAATGTTTGATCTGTAAAAATAGCATGCCCATATATTTCAGAGCTTGCTTCGTCAGGGTTCATTAAAGCGCGCTCATCTGTGGGAGGTGCAACATCGGGTAGATCTTCAGGATTAACGGCTGGCTGTGGATTTTCTAAATCAGCATCGGTTGGAATACTTTCTACTTCATCTTCATTAGCGATTTGAGCTACTTCCGTTGAGCCACCACTACGTTCGTTAAATTCTTCAGTATTAGATAAAGCTAATAAGCGTTGATTCAGTTTGTTAGCCTCTGTATCACTTAAGCCTTGCACTTTAGCTAGGTTCAACGCCTCGGTAATACTTAAACCACGACCAGTAATTTCGTTATTGATCTGTTCAATTTGCCCTTCGGAAAGGGTATTGACGTCGATTGTTTGCAAATCAATACCACTGAATTGGGCTTGTCCAATTACAGGTAGTAGAAATAGGAATAGAATAAATAGAATGGAATGTTGTTTTTTCATTCTTCTGTAAATGTTTTGAATTGTTCTAAAAGTGGTTGAACAAATATCCAACC
>RFPJ01000113.1 GCA_009926145.1 Bacteroidota bacterium | reverse complement strand
TAGAGATTTACAGACCGACCGAGTCTTTGCCATGAATCCCGAAGTGTACCCAATGTTAACCACATCAACGGCTGATAATATTCAGTGGTCAGTAGATCCTGATGTAAGAACGGGTTGGTTACATGACATTTATCTGTATGTGGCGGGTAGTTCATATATCGAAAAAGTAAATAACCGTAATACCACCAATGCGGCAATGCAAAATATCTCCGATAGTGCCGATAGTTTGTCACAGACAGCTAAAAGCATAGAGCAAGTAGTGAGTTTCCGTCGAGGTGAGAATAAAGAACTAGGCCCCTATATTTTCAGGTTCAATGATTTTATTATGGTCGATTCAACAGATGTGCCAAATGAGCGGGGAGTAGGTGTTAGGGCACAAATCGACTTTACTCACATACCGAGTAATACCCAATACAGTTTGGAGCCATTGTTTGCAGTTTATAATGAGGATGGTGAGAGTTATACGGCCTCATTTCCAGTAAATATTGAAGCCTATGATCTAGAAGTTCGATTTACAAAACTAGATCCTGAAAACGATAGTATCGAATTGACCATAGTTGGTTTACCAGAGGGATTAGAAGACGAATGGATTCTTATTGTGGCTGAAAAAAAACCATTAATATCTGTTGTATGGGCTGGGACCTTCTTATTAATGATTGGTTTTAGTATTTCTATTTTCCGACATTGGGGAAGAGAACGGAAACTATCGGTTTAATCAGCATTTTTGGACTAATATGAATCTAAAACAGAAACACATGCAGCGCTTAGGTATAGCAGCTCTGATTTGTTTTGTGGTACTATTTAGCTCTTCAATTTATGCTCAACATTCGATTGTTCATCCAACACAACATGCTATGGGTCCGTATTCATCACTGAATGAAGGGTCATATTTGTTTGCTGATTTAGGTGAAGAGCCCAAACAACCATCTGCAGCGCTCAGAAGGTCATTACTACTTCCAGGTTGGGGAGAATATTATGCTAATCCAAACTCTTGGACTCGTGGACAATGGCATATGGCCGCCGATATCAGCATGATTTTGTCCTATCTTGGGATTAGCTATCGCTCTTTACAGCTTGAAGATGAACTCATTACCTTTGCTCGTAGTAAAGCTGGGATTGATTTGAGTGGGAGAGATCGAGAATGGTATCTAGCTGTTTCCAACCATAACACTCTTGATCTCTACAACGATTATTTACTTAGGACCAGGAATTGGAATCAATTAATTGAAGATAATAGTATCAATCAATGGTCTTGGTCCGAGACTTCCGATAGAAGTGAATTTAATCGTATGCGAGAACAGATAGATAAAAGTAAAAATCAGCTACCCGCTTTACTTACCCTTATGGTACTCAATCGAGTTGTAAGCGGTATACATGCCTTTGGTTTAGTACGGGATTCCAACAAGTTGATGGATTCTTCGAATGCTACACTATATACCCGTTTGGATATCCTTCAACCCGAATGGAGTAATCAGGGTTATGTAGGACTAGAGCTTCGCCTTAGCTTTTAGGACATGGCTCGCTATTTCATAGAAATAGAATTTAATGGATCTAATTTTTCGGGATGGCAACTTCAACCCGAAGCGAACACCATTGAAGGGGCTATAGAGCAAGCATTTGAAACTATTTTACAGCGTCCAATCGATTTGGTGGGGCAGGGCAGAACAGATGCTGGAGTTCATGCAACGGCGCAGATAGCACATGTCGATCTTACCGAAAACGACTGGATTAGGTTGGGACAGTCTGGCACGGTCAGTGAAAATCATGATGCTGAGATTTCGCTAATCTTGCATCGTGCAAATAGAATGTTGAGCCCAAATGTATTTCTTAGAAGCATGAGAAGGGTTAAAGAGGAGGCGCATGCCCGGTTTGACGCAATATCTAGATGCTATGAATATAGGGTGCTCATAGAACCAAGCCCTATTCTGGCTCATCAAGCATGGCACCCTGGTTTTAAGCCCGATTTGGAGCAGTTAAAACCTCTCGCCACGGCACTTTTGGGTGAACATGATTTTGATGCCATTTCAAAAACTAATCCTGATAATTTCACTACCATATGCACTATTTATGAATCTTCGTGGGTGCTTGAGGGTAAGGTTTTAGTCTACCGTGTGAAAGCAAATAGATTCCTAAGGAACATGGTTAGACGATTGGTAGGCTCCATGGTTCAGCTGGTTCGAGGTAACGACCCATTAATGGAGCATACAATAGAAATGATTGCTGGAAATGAGCTAAATACTCACGATCTAGATCATTTATGGATTGAACAACTTAAAGACCATCAAAAATTTACAGCTCCTGCAGAGGCCTTATATCTTGTTGCGGTTGATTATGCATCGGATTGCTACATCAATTGATTTGTCGGGTTGAATGCAAATTATTTAGATTTTTTCTAAATAAGACGAGCGACTTATTAATTTTGTGCTTAATTTAGAATCAGTCTAATTAAATACAAGGCTCAAAATCAACCCACTTTACTCCAAATATGCCATCACATTGTTGTAATCACGACTCTTCTTACCGAAAGTCTGAAAAAAGAATACCAACCAAATTTCGCATAACACTGGTTATGTTGATAGCTACCATTTTAGCCTTAGTAGCAACTGAACTGCGCGCTCAAGTAGCCCCTACTGATAGTCAAAGAGTAAAAGACATTAGAACCATTGAACTCGACAGAATTACGGTAACCGCACGTCCTCAGTGGAAAAATGAAACCCCGGGTGCGGCTTCTTATTTGGGTGTAGAACAACTTAGCACCTTTGATTATACTAATGTGCATCGCGTGTTAAGTCAAGTAGGAGGTATCTATATACAGGAAGAGGATGGCTTTGGATTACGACCAAATATTGGAATGCGTGGGACGGGAGTTGCGAGAAGTGCAAAAATCACCTTAATGGAAGATGGTGTACTTGCTGCACCAGCACCATACAGTGCTCCAGCCGCTTATTATTTTCCAACGATGGCACGAATGGAAGGTGTTGAAGTCCGTAAAGGTTCTTCACAAATTAAATACGGTCCTTATACCACCGGAGGCGCCTTAAACCTATTGTCGGCCCGTATACCCTTTGAGTGGAATGCTTCCGCTAAATTAACAGCAGGTGGTTTTGGAAGCGAGAAATTAGGTCTGAAGATTGGGGATACAAGAGGTCATTTTGGATATGTATTTCAGGGGCTGATACAATCCAATAATGGGTTCAAAGAACTCCCGAACGGCATGGAAACGGGTTTCGAAATACAGGACTATGTGTTGAAATTACGTTTTCAGTCCGACTCATCTTCCCCCCGATTTCAGCGTTTAGAAGTAAAAGCAGGTTATTATGATGAATTATCACATGAAACCTATCTAGGTTTAAGTTATGATGACTTTAACACCGATCCTTTTCAACGCTATGCTTCTTCAGCTTTAGACCGAATGACTGCAGATCAAAATCAGATAATCGCCAAGTACTTTACTCAATGGTCGAGTGGCTGGAACGCTACATTCACCGTTTATCAACAGATTATAAGGCGTAACTGGTACAAATTAGATAAG
>RFPJ01000112.1 GCA_009926145.1 Bacteroidota bacterium | reverse complement strand
CTTGGCTCAGTGATTTGGTACAAGAAGGACGAGACATGGGGCAAATACGCTCAAAGTATAATCCTCGAACGACAGCGCTTCGTATTCTTACGTCGATATTTGCTGCGACACAATTAGCCAGAATCACAGGAGATGATGATTTTAGTTCAGTTAAAAATAGTTTATTGGATGAATTGAGCAATTAACTCACATGATACCAGATGACCTAAAATTAGAAATTGAAAAGATTCTTTTCGCTCCTATACAAAAGATTACGCGTCTTAGTGGTGGTGATAGCTCGTTAGCATTTAAATTAGAACTTGAAGATGAACAGGCGTTTTTTCTAAAGTATCAGGCAGAACCTTTACCACAGATTTTTCAAAAAGAAGCCATGGGTTTAAAGTTGCTATCCGATGCTCAAACGGAACTCAAAATTCCATCCGTTATACATGCTCATGATCACTATTTACTTTTAGAATTTCTAGAGGAAAGTAAGCAGGGTTCTTCTTTTGATTTCGGAATTCAATTGGCACGTTTACATAAACAATCCAATGAATTGTTTGGCTATTTAGAGTCTAATTTCATCGGGAATCTTCCCCAATCGAATCGTTATCACGCCCATTGGTTAGAGTTTTTTATTCGCGAACGCATCGAGCCTCTAGTAAAAAAAGCCATCAATCAAAAACTACTAAGTAGTAAGTATGTTCGTATATTTGAACGCGTATTCAATTATACCTATGTGATATTTCCTGAAGAACCCCCCTCATTACTCCATGGAGACTTATGGTCTGGAAATTATTTCTTTTGCACTAATGGACAGGCGGCCATCTATGATCCAGCACCCTACTTTGGCCACCGAGAAATGGATTTGGCCATGACGAAATTATTCGGAGGTTTTGAGCCTGCTTTCTATGATGGATACCATACAGAATACCCTCTTAGTCCGGGATTTGAAGAGCGTTTTAAGCTATGCCAGCTATACCCTATTTTAGTGCATGCACTTCTATTTCAAGGTGATTATGTACGTCAGGCGAAATCCTTGTTAGATCGCTTTTTTTAATACGCCAATTACTGGTTGTCTAATAGATTATTCTTATATGCTTTATTTATAGCATCGGCCCTATTTTTGGCATCCATCTTTTGGTAGATTTTCCGGATGTGATACCTAACACCATCAATGGATAAATACAATTGCTTAGCAACCATTTTGTAGGAAGAACCACTGGCTAGTGATTGCAATATCTGAATTTCTTTTTCATCTAAATCAAAGTCTTTTTTTTCGCTTTGAAAACGTTGCACCACTCGGCGAGCTATATTCGGAGACATAGGTGAGCCCCCATTTACAGCTACCCGTATGGCATCTAATAGATCAGTGGGCTTGGTAGTTTTGTTGAGATAGCCGACAGCGCCATTGCGTAAAGCTGAATAGATGTGATCTACATCCTCATGTACCGTAATCATAATGACCAATAAGTTTGGGTAATCTGACAAAAGTTTTTTCACCCCTTTTATCCCGCTCATACCCGGTAATTCGATATCTAGTAAAAGTACATTTGTTTCTTCTAACACATTAGCAATACCTAGGGCATCCTCACACCTTAAAAAAACATGTTGAATCTCCATGTCATCTTCAAGGTTTATGACGGTTTTCCAACCCTCACTTAAGTGTTTGTTATCCTCAATTATTGAAACTTTAATCATACCATAATAAAGGAAAATGTTATTCCAATTAAACTACCTAATCAGGCAGTTTTTTATGTTTTAAGAGGAATGGATATTTCCCAAGAAGTCCCTTTGCCTGGTTCGGAATTAAGCAGTGATTCTCCACCCAGACGATGCACTCGAGATTCTATATTTGTGATGCCAAAAACCCTATCTAAGCTATTTCGATCAAATCCAGTGCCGTTATCTTGAACCCTTAACTTTAATGTATTTTTTTGAAAAACTAACCGTATATCAACTTTAGTAGCATGGGCATGCTTAACAATATTGTTAAGAATTTCTTTGTAAATGAGCCATAAATCATAATTCTGATCTGAAGTTAGAACCATACTACTTTCTGAATCAACCTCCACATCCAATTCAATTTCATGATTTTCAAATAAGTCTAAAACATATCTCTTACACTTTGCGCTAATATTACCCAGTGTATTTGAATTAGTTTGTGTTGCCCAAATAATGTCAGCAATTCGTTCAGAACTTTGAGTTGAAATATCAGCAATTTGCCGGATTACACGATCAGCCCCTCCACTCACCTTGCCTTCGATCAATGATTCCGCATAAAATGAAATCGAATTTAAACTTGCGCTTAAGTCATCATGTAAATCTTCAGAGATTCGTACTCGAGCCTTATTTACCTCTAATTCGGTCTCTTTCTTGTTCCGATACACCAAAAAAGCGAGGCCGCCTACAAAAATAAAAAGAAAGATCAAGCTCGCTACTTGTGTTCTTGTTAGTTGATCTGAAATTTGATCTATTTGATTATTTTTTTCACGTATTTGAAATCGAACTTTGGCCAAATTTTCCTCCTGAATAGCCAAGGACAAAGCGTTCTGCCTTTCAAGGGAGTTTAAATCTTTCATTATGTTTAAAGCATCTTCTAATCTTCCCAATGACTCATAACTAATGGCCTGCTGGAACAAAATCTGCGTTCTTATCCCACCACCGTTTAATGGCAAGTTTTCAACATAAGACAAAGCCTCATCGATAACCTCTAGAGCACGGTTAAATTCACCTATTCGATTCAAATAATCAGCTTGATAAACGAAGTAAATCGCCCTGTTTGGCTGTTGAATCATGCGTGCAGGTACCGCTTCCATTTCTTGGAAAAGAGGTCCTGCATCCTCCAAACGATTGTTAGAAAGATAAGCAGATAGTAATGTGGTCATGGTAGGAAAACTAGAACGACCACGCCTTTTTTCGGTATTATAGGCCAGTAGAGCCATTTCTAACTGCCCTTCTTGGTCACCTATTTCTTCCAATAAATCACTAATACTTCGCCAAATAGCCACTTGCAATGGTAGAATAACCCGCTTGTCTTCAGATTGTTCTAAGAGCGTTGTACACTCTTGAAGTACATCAATAGCTTCATTAATCTGCTTATTTCGTTTGTATGCATTACTAACTTGTAGTAACACCCTACATCTTAGATCATTGGAAGCACTCGCATCCGCTAGTGTAGTTTCGTATTGGCTAATCGCCAAATCAATTGCTCCCACCCTTACGTATAATCCCGCCATTTCATTTCGTAGATTCTGAATGATTGGCTCATCTAATTCTAAGGCTTCAATTTTTTGCAACAGGTCATAGTACACTTCCTCTGCCGATATAAAATCGTTTTTTCGAGAATACAATCGCGCCATTCGAGTTCGTACAAACACATACGCCTCATAATTAAGAACCTGCTCATAGTAGTCACTGGCTATATTGTAGTAATAAAGAGAGGAATCGACTTCTGAGATTTGGAAGTAATGAGCCTGCATTTCGGATTGTAATGCGGTCTTTTTCTTGTCATCCAGTCCCTCAATAGTTTCTAGTCTTCTCTGAACTTCTCCTATTTGCTGAGGATTAGTATGAGAAACAGACCGACTGTATATCAAATAGAGGTTAGCTACGGAATCAGGGTCTGAGATGAGTTCGGTCTGTTGATCAATCGCCGCCAGTGTTGGTGGCATGCGATT
>RFPJ01000111.1 GCA_009926145.1 Bacteroidota bacterium | reverse complement strand
CATATGTCGATACATATAACTGTTGAAAAGACCCAGGCATCCCGCATTGAACAACTCGACAAAAATCACTTAGATTTTGGCCGAACCTTTACTGATCACATGTTCCAAATGCACTATGCCGAAGGAGAATGGCAACAAGCAAAAATCTTGCCTTTTGGGCCCATTCAGATTACGCCTGCTCTTAATGTATTGCATTATGGTCAAGCGGTATTTGAAGGAATGAAGGCATTTTTTGTGGACGATAAAACTATCAACATTTTTCGCCCAGATGCACATCATGCTCGTTTTAATCGATCTTGCAGAAGAATGTGTATTCCTGAAACAACTTATGATGTCTTTATCGAGGCCTTGGTAAATTTAATCCGGCTAGATTCTGAATGGATGCCTCAAAAAAAGGGAACAGCGCTATATATTCGACCTTTTATTTTTGCAAATGAAGATTATTTAGCGGCCAGAGTCTCTTCCACCTATGCCTACTACATAATTATGTCACCCGTGGGTGCATATTATGCAGAAGGTTTTAATCCCGTTTCTCTAACCACTTCACCTGAATTCGTTCGAGCCGTACCCGGTGGAACGGGGGAGGCAAAAACAGCCGGTAATTACGCCGCAAGTTTTCTGCCAGCACAACAAGCCCAAGCTAATGGTTATACCCAGGTTCTTTGGTTAGATGCAAGGGAGCATAGTTATATTGAGGAAGTGGGTACGATGAATATACATTTTGTAATCAATGATACACTCATAACGCCTTCATTAAGTGGTTCGGTATTATCTGGAATTACTAGGGATTCGGTACTAAAACTAGCCGAACACTGGGGTTTAGATGTCCAAGAGCGGCGCATAGCCATAGGTGAAGTTATGGAAGCAGCCCAATCTGGCCTCTTAACAGAAGCCTTTGGAAGTGGAACAGCGGCGGTCATTAGCCCTGTAGGAACCATAGCCCATGAACATGAAGAAGTGAAGATTGGCAACGGAGCTATTGGTCCTTTGGCTAAACGATTTTTTGATGCTATCACCGGTATCCAATACGGAGAGCTAGAAGATTCTTTCGGCTGGACACATACGGTTCATCTTTAAGGTTCAATCATGCAAATCCAGTCATTACTTGCCGTAATGCTAGGGGGTAGTTTAGGTGCCTTAACCCGTTATCTCTTAGGTTGGGGCGTTGCCCACTGGTTTAAGGCATCTCACTTACCGCTTGCTACCTTCTTGGTTAATATGATAGGTTGTTTTTTAATTGGACTCCTAGCCGCTTTCTTTGAATCCAAACAATGGGGTTTAGAGCACCTGAGGTTATTTTTGATGGTAGGATTTTTGGGTAGTTTCACTACATTTTCCACCTATATTTGGGAAAGCGCCATATTGTTTAGAACAGAGCATATGTTAGCTGGAATCATAAATTTAGGTGCGCAAGTATTTTTGGGTTTGTTGCTTGCCGCTGCTGGCTGGTTATTTTACTGGAGTGTAAAGCCTGGGGTATAAAGACATTGATAAGGAGTATAGGTATGAAGCTTGGGTATGGCCTTACAGACTTTCAATGTTATTCTTTTCGTGCTTAACTAGTAACCCACTTTACGGTCAACCAAAAATTGGGCTTCCATTCCAGAGGAAATACGTTTATAGTTTTCTACAATCAGCTTAGCGGCATCTTCTGCTCTTGTTCTAGATGCTATATGTGGAGTGATATGGATATGACTCCGATTCCAAAAAGGATGATGTCCTGGGAGTGGTTCGGTACTAAAAACATCTAAATAGGCTTCTGAAATTAGGCCAATATCCATAGCATACAACAAATCTTCATCTACTAAATGTGGTCCTCTCCCTACATTGATAATACTAGCGGGTTGAAGTAGTTTTTTAAACAGCTCTAGGTTAAGTATTCCTTCGGTAGCCGGAGTTAAAGGTAAGAGGCAAACGAGAATTTGAACGCGACTTAAGAATTCGTTTAGTTCCATTTTATCAAAACAGTCAACCCCCGGTAAGTCTTTTTTACGAAGTGACCATCCGTTCACTTTGTAGCCTATTTCCGCTAGTCCTGTGGCTACTTTGGCGCCCAGTTCTCCCAAACCCAAAATTCCAATTGGAGTTACCGACATGTCCACTTTTTCTAGGGGATTCCATTTGATCGATTTTTGTTGCTGCTCATAGGTATGACCTCTGAACTCAATTTGTTTAAGCCTCCATTGAATATACGAAAGCATATCATGGGCCAGTGAGGGTAGGATTAGTCTGCTAATGGGCACATGATGTGGAATGGTGGAGTCCATAAATAACTCAGATACTCCAGCACCGTAGGATTGAATAAGTTGTAGATTTGGAAAACTCTGTAAGGTATGGGGTGGGATTTTCCAACACACTGCCATACGAACCGAGGTTTTATCCTCTACTCGAGGCCACTTCTGAACCTTAATGGAAGCATCTAATTCCAAGATACATTCCTGTAGCTTACTGAAGTCACGATCCTTAGATATGAGTGCAATTGACATAAAGAAATATAATGGGATATTCGAATAATTTTGTGGAAAACTTGTGCACATATTCAGTTTTTCAAGCACTATATTAGACGGATAACCGATAGCTTATGTATTTAATATTTGATACCGAAACCACGGGTTTACCCCGGGATTATAGTGCTCCAATTACCCAATTGGATAACTGGCCTCGCTTGGTCCAACTTGCTTGGCAACTACATGATCATACAGGAAAACTCATTTCAAGTGGCAACTATATTGTTCGTCCCGAAGGATTTACTATACCTTTTAATTCAGAACAAATTCATGGGATTTCCACAGAAAGAGCACTAAATGAAGGAAGTGATCTACGAGAGGTTTTGGAGATATTTCGGAAAGATATGGACAAGGCACATTTTCTTGTGGGACATAATGTGTCTTTTGATGAACGGGTTATGGGAGCCGAGTATCTGCGCAACCGGATTCCTTCGGCCATCATGGATAAAGCCAAGATCGATACCAAAGATGAGGGTACTCAGTTTTGTGCGATTCCAGGCCCTAGAGGTTTCAAATGGCCAACTTTAGGAGAATTACATCATGCTCTTTTCGATAAAGGCTTTGATGATGCTCATGATGCGGCTGCCGACGTAGAAGCCACAGCCCGTTGTTTTCTTGAGTTAGTGCGAATTGGAGAGGCGAAATTTTCATTTCCACTACAAGCTAAACTTTATGAGTCCCCTCATAGCTATCTGAAGAAGGAAAACTACATCGATATTGTTTCTCCAGACCGTATAAAAACCTCAACCAGTTCTCAGGAAACTGAACCATCGACCCGAAAAGATCAGACAAATAAGGTTGAATCTACTTCAGAGGCAAAAAAAAAACTAAACCAATGGGCTGAAGGGGAAGAGTTATTATTTAGCCACTTACATTGTCATTCAAAATATTCGGTGTTACGATCTACGGCCGGTGTCAAAGATTTGGTGACAAAGGCTGTAGAATGGGGAATGCCAGCGGTGGCATTAACAGACCTCGGCAATATGTTTGGAGCTTTTGCTTTTGTTTCTGAAGCGCATAAACAGGGAATTAAACCCATTGTAGGCTGTGAGTTATATCTGGTTCAAGATCATTCGAAGAAGAAATTTACTCGAGAATATCGGGATTTACGCTGGCAAGTACCTTTGTTAGCCAAGAATCAGAATGGGTTTAA